>CBDTVH010000031.1:0-11371 GCA_965363665.1 uncultured Yoonia sp.
CCTCGGTATCGCCTGCGACGACCTTCAGCAGATAATCCGCCGTGCCCGCCATCAGGTGACACTCCAGCACATCCGGCACGCGCGCCACCGCTTTTTCGAACGCATCCAGCACCTCGTCGGCCTGCCCGCTGAGTGTTATTTCGACAAAAACGGTCGTCGGGCGGCCCACCTTGCGCGGGTCCAGCAGGGCCACGTAATCGCGGATAAACCCGTCTTTTTCCAATCGCTGCACACGCCGGTGACAGGCCGAGGCGGACAGGTTTGCCAGATCCGACAGCTCCGCGTTCGACATGCGGCCTTTCTTTTGCAAAACCTCAAGGATTCGGCGATCAATACTGTCTAATTCCATTTCCCGCACGTTCCTTCGACAAATTTGGCTTTCCGCACAAACTCCTACCAAAGTTACCGCAAACATCCAAGAAAAAGCCCGGTGAAATTGCAGGGCAGCGCAGGAATACTCGGTCCACAAACAGGGAGGAACGGGTCATGCATATCGGGTGCCCAACTGAGATCAAACCACAGGAATTTCGCGTCGGCCTGACACCGAACGCGGCCCGCGAAGCGGTCAACCACGGCCATCAGGTGACCGTGCAATCCGGCGCAGGTGAGGGCGCGGGATTTACGGATGCCGATTACACAGACGCCGGGGCCGTAATCGTCGGCACCGCTGCGGACGTGTTCGAAACCGCCGAAATGATTGTAAAGGTGAAAGAACCACAGCCGGTTGAGCGTAAAATGCTGCGCGAAGGGCAGATTTTGTTCACCTACCTGCACCTTGCCCCCGACCCTGAACAGACCAAGGACCTGATGGCATCCGGCGCGCCCTGCATCGCCTATGAAACCGTGACCGATGATCGCGGCGGTCTGCCATTGCTGGCCCCCATGTCCGAGGTTGCGGGCCGTCTGGCCCCCCAGGTCGGCGCCTGGACCCTGCAAAAGGCCAATGGCGGCCGTGGCGTCCTGATGGGTGGTGTACCCGGTGTCGGCCCGGCGCGCGTGCTTGTCATCGGCGGTGGCGTGGTTGGCACGCATGCCGCGCGGATCGCCGCAGGCATGGGCGCGGACGTCACCGTGCTCGACCGGTCCCTGCCCCGCCTGCGCTATCTTGATGATACGTTCGGCGCGCAATTCAAAAACAGCTACGCCAGTGCCGGCAACACGATTGAACTGGCGCGCGCCGCGGACATGATCATCGGTGCCGTCCTGATCCCCGGCGCCGCGGCACCCAAGCTGATCTCAAAGGCGCAGTTGTCCGAACTGAAACCAGGTGCCGCCCTTGTCGATGTCGCGATCGACCAAGGCGGGTGCTTTGAAACCTCCAAGGCGACCACGCACGAAGATCCGGTCTATGAGGTCGACGGCATCATGCATTATTGCGTGGCCAACATGCCCGGCGCGGTCGCGCGCACATCCACAATCGCGCTTGGCAACGCCACGATGCCCTTCATGCTGTCACTTGCCGACAAAGGCTGGCGGCAGGCCTGCGAAGACGACCCGCACCTGCTGAACGGTTTGAACGTACATGCGGGCAAACTGACGTATTACGCGGTGGGCAAGGCATTGGGGATCGACGTGCTGTCGCCATCGCTGGCGTTGAAGGTGTAGAACGCCAACAACGCAGTGCGATACGTCGGTGGCTGTAATCCAGAACAGGATTATTCGCACCCGCCGTTCGCCCACACCACAAGGTTCTGTTTGAACGTCCCCCCGTAAGGGTGCTGTTTCGTCAGGTTCTCGGACCCTGCGTCAGTCAGGTAGGTGTTGGCCTGGTCGCAAAGGTTGCTTTGCTGCCACTCGTGGCAGTTCGAGCACTCCTGCGCTTTCCAAAACGATTCCGGCAGGCCCTCGACCGGCGGAAACAACGGGTTGCCTGCGATCAGTTCCTCCAGCGACCTACCGACGATTTCCGGCGCGCCTTGGGTCAATGGTGCGCTGAACGTAACAGAGGCCACGGTCGGTTCTGCCGGTTCGGGTTCTGCTGGTGCCTCGGTTGCCGCCTCGGGCGCATTTGTAGCAAGTTCCACCCAAAGCAGGTCGATCATCAGCGCCTTTGCTTCTTTGGTGAATTCACTGTCAGGATACTGCTCGATAAATTCAAAGACATCTGCTGAGGCGTCGCTTTGGCGCACCGTTTCCCAGGCCTGTGCCGCCTCGCTGTCACCTGTTTCCTGAGCCGAGAGCATGGTGCCCGCCACCAAAAGAATCGCAGTTCCAGCTACTAAATTTCGACACATGCCTAATCTCCTACACTAATAAATACAGGCCATTTTTTCATCCGGCCAGCGTTATCCACAACGCGCTTGCTTGTCTCATTACCGACTTATTATTCAGGCATTGTGTTCATAAATAGACACATTTTAGTCCATTTTGGCTTTTAAGAATCGGTTAGGGAAGCTGCCCGATTTGGGTAGATTCCGTCGTAAATTAAAGTCGCTCGGGTTCTGAAAGGCGTTGTGTTCAGGCAAACGCTGTCGCGGTCGGCTCATAGTATAGTTTGGAGAAAAACCGTGCCTATTAACAATCAATCAGTTTCCGTAAAGTGGAGAAACGCCGTCGTCGCCGGCCTTATATGCCTCGGACCGCAACAAGCCTTGTCACAGGACAGTGTATTCGCACCCGGATGGACGATGGACGCCGAGGTTTCCACACTGCGCTTCCAGTCGGTCAAGAATGAGACCAAGGTCGAATCCAGTACATTTGGCACATACACCGGAACCATTGACGAAACCGGGCTTGCGACTGTTCGTGTTCTTCTTGATTCCGTCGATACAGCGGTTGACCTCAGAAACGTGCGTATGCGTTTCTTGTTGTTTGAAACATTCCAGTATCCCGAAGCCGTCATCACCATGCAGATTGACCCGGCACAACTGGCCGATCTGGAACAGGTGCGCCGCAAAGTCATCGTCGCACCTTACACAATCAACCTGCACGGCGTCACATCTGACCGCGAAGCCGAGATTGCAGTGATGCTGCTGGACGACAACACCGTGTCGGTCACTTCTGGCACACCGATATCGCTTCCGGTTGCCGATTTCGGCCTCGAAGGCGGCGTCGCCAAGCTGGAAGAAGCGGCGAAGGTCGAGATTATTCCATCCGCAACGGTGACGTTCGATTTCACCTTCAATCGCGCTGAATCTGCGGAAAGCTACACCATGGCAGCGGCCGAATTGGCCAACACTGCCGGGCTTGGCAGCGTGACGATGGAAGATGACGGTGATTTCTCGCTTGCCGCTTGCAAGGGCCGGTTCGAAATCATGTCGCGCACCGACAACATCTATTTCGCGCGCAGCAGCGCCGAGTTGGAAAGCCGCAGCAGCCCGTTGCTTGATAGCATCGTAGAAATCATCAACCGGTGCCCTGATCTGGCCATTCGGGTGGACGGCCACACAGACTCTGACGGCAGCGCCGAGTTGAACCAGGTTCTGTCCGAAGCACGCGCCCGTTCGGTGCGCAGCTATCTGGTCGAAGCGGGGGCAGACAGCCAGCGCGTCGATACGATCGGCTTTGGCGAAACGGTGCCTGTGGTCCCGAACACGTCGATTGAGAACAAGCAACGCAACCGCCGGATCGAGTTTTCGGTGATTGATAGCTGAAGACCCTTCAAAACAGAAAGGCGGCCCTTTCCGGGGCCGCCTTTTCACCGGGATGCGCATGACATTGCATCCGCACCAACCGCAAAGGTTTTCAATTGACGATTTTTCATCTTTTGAATTCACACAAGACGCTGATGGATGATGGTGATAGTCCGGAAATATGAATGCGCTGCTGAAATATCGTGTATCTGGTTCGGTCATGAAAGCGACCATTCCGCACCAAACTTTCGGCAGACGTGGAAATTGGCTGAACAATATCGTTTGGCGTCGTGACAAATAAGCAGGTTTGATCAAATGAGATTGTTACTTATCGCTCTGGTGGCCGTATTGACGGCATCGACCTTCTATTTGGCTGTCCAGTCACTTCCATCGACCGCCGACGCACAGGTTTCTGCGAATACCGCTGCGCAAACCGATATTTCAGACGCACAAAGAGCGGCGGATCGCGCGGCCTTTGAGGAACAAACAGCCGCTCTCAATGGCGCTATCACTGATCTGCAAGCAAAGATGCAGGAACAGGCAACCACCCTTGAGGCAACCTTGGCAGAGCGCGAACAGCTCAAGACCGATCTTGAGGAAACAAACCAGCGCCTTAGCGTTGTGGCGGCTGAAAATGCAGCGCTGGCGTCAGACAAAGCCGCGCTGGTCGATCAGATTGCGGCGTTCAATGCGGACGCGCTTGACCAACAATCCACAACGGATGATGTGCAGGCAACAATTCAGGAATTGCAGACACAACTGAACGCCGCACTTGAGAATGAGCAGGTGCTTCTGACGACGATCGCAGAACTTGAGCAAGAGCGCGCTGATCTAACCGGGCGGCTGGCTGACCTTGAAACCAGCGCCACCGAAGCCCAGGCCGTTTCAGCGCCGCAAACCGCAGAGTTGGAAGCCTTGCTAGAGCAAAGGGCCGCTGCCTTGCAGGCCGCCGAAGAGCGTATCGCGATGCTGACCGAAGTGGCCACCGCGCAAGCCCAGTCCACCGCAGACATGACGGACGAGATCGCGGAATTCGAACAGGTGGTCGCGACCATGACAGCCGAAACATCACAAATGGCCGACGACATCGCAAAGCGCGACAGCGTGATTGCGGGCCTGATGTCACAGGCAGGTGCCCCTGCCGTTTCGCGCGTGGCGGATTGTCAACAAAGGTCGGATGCGGTTCTGGCAGGAACGAAAATTGGTTTTGATGCGGGCACAACAACACTCACGCCAGAGTCGACCCAGTTGCTTGAAACACTGGCCGACATCGCAGTTGACTGCACGCAGGATGATCTGACCCTTGAAATTGAGGGGCACACGGACAGTGTCGGCGGGGCGGCCAGCAACCTGCTGCTGAGTGACGGGCGCGCAAAGGCCGTGCGTGATTTCCTGCAAGGCCGCGGCGTTCCGGCACAATCCATCCGTGCGGTAGGCTTTGGCGGAAGCGAACCTATCGCGGATAACAATACAACTGATAGTCAGTCCCAAAATCAGCGCATTGTTTTTGACTGGGAACAAGGCTAGCCCTTCGACCCCTTATTCCCACCTCAACGTTGGAGCAGACATGTTAACACCTATGGTTCAAATCCTCGCCTTTCTGTCCGCGACCTTTTTGCTGGGGTTGGCGCTTGGCTGGCTTTTGTGGCGGTTCGGCGGTTCCAGCCAAGCTGCTTCAGAAACAACGGAAGTGCAGTATTGGCGGCAGCGCCTTGATCAATCACGCATCGAACGTGATCTGGAAAAAGACAAGATAGCTGTTCTGGAACGCGAAAGAGACAGCTTGAAAAAGCGTCTTGTCGCGGCAAAATCCTAAAGCTTGACGCGGCAGGCATAGCCGCCTGTTGAAATTGAAATGCGGCTGATCCCCCGTCACAGAATCAGCGGGGGTTGCCGGATTTCAACTTGGCGGCCATCAAACAATTAACCATCGTGGCATTATTGCACGCCTGATCATCGCACCTTTGTTTCTTGCCTATAAAGGCGCCGTTGCATGGATGCTGACAGAGAAGTTCTGTGCAATGGACCAATTGTGTCAAAAAAAAGATTAACAAACAGAACTTTGTTGTCTAACGTTAATCTTAAGCGTGTGTTTTGAATCATATTTGTTGTGAAAAGTAGTCAGTTAGCAGCGCTCTAATTTTACGGCCGTGGGGGCTCCTAATGTTCGATATTTTCACAACGCTTTTGAGCGATCCTGTAGCCTTGCTTCATAACACTTTAAGGTTAATTCACTTCGCCGGACTTGCACTTGGTATCGGTGCTGCGACGATGCTTGATTTGATCGTCTTACGCTTTTTTCTCAGCAAACGCATCTCGTCCGGGGCATACGACATATTCAAATTCGGATCGACCATTGTCAGCGTCGGGATAAGTATCCTGTGGCTCTCGGGCATTGGGTTCCTGCTGTATTATGCCGCGTTCGAGCCGATCAAACTGACAAATGAAAAAGTCTGGGCAAAGATGGTGATCGTCCTGATCCTGACCCTCAACGGGCTGATTATTCACAAGGCGATCCTTCCGGTTCTCAAGGCGCAAGTGGGCAAGAGCATATTTGAGGGACGCGCCGTAACCGAACGGCGGACATTCGTATCCGTCGGGGCAATATCGGTCGTTTCCTGGTATGCGCCGCTGTTCATCGCCAGCTTGTCCTCGCTCAATTTCACCGTGCCCGCGCTCAAGATCCTGACGGTATACGCAGTGGTCCTCATGATCGTGCTGGCGGTGTCGAATTTGACCGTCTCACTAAAGGTCGCGCCCAGTACAACGCCCGCCCGCGCGCAGCCCAAGAAAAAGCAGCAGGCTGCCTAGGGTCGGCCCCCACCATCAGGCGAAACCTGTCAGATATCTTTGACCAGTCGCAGAGCATCATAGATGGCGGCATGGGTGTTGCGGGCAGAAACGGCATCACCGATGCGGAACAGTTGGAACGTCCCTTCCGGGTTCCGAACCATCGTCTGCGGACGCCCTGCGATCAAAGCGTCATGATCAACAGCACCGCCATTTGACGAAAGTGGTTTCAGGTCGAAATAGAGATCATCCAACGGCATCGTGCCGTAGTTGACGACAACCTGATCGTATTGCTTTTCGTGGGTATGGTCGCTGTAATCCGTGCCGATCGTGGCGGTCAGCTTGTTTCCGTCGCGCCGCACACCCAAAAGGCGGCGGGTCACTGTAAAGGTCACATCCTTGTCCTGAAGCGCACGCATGTAAGGCACAAGGTTCATCGCCATGATATCGGGCGCGAACACACGGTCAGGTGTCATGATCTCAACCGTGGACCCCGCGTTGGCGGCGACCTCAGCGGCCTGCATGGCGGGATGATCACCGGATTCGTCGTAGATCAGTATGGTGCTGGCGGGTTTGACGTCACCGGAAATGATATCCCATGTGGTGACAACGTGCGATTGCGCATGGCCGGTTTCGAAAAGTTCGGTATTGGGCAAGCCGCCGGTTGCGACAATCACCACATCGGGATGCAATGCGGTGACGTCACCCGCCTCGGCCCAGCTGTTGAAGTGGAAGGCGACATCGCGCGCGGCACATTGGGCCATGCGCCACTCAATGATCGAGATCATCTCGCGGCGTCTGGGCGACTGTGCGGTCAACCGGATCTGCCCGCCGGGATCAGCCGCCGCTTCAAACACGGTCACATCATGTCCGCGCGCGGCTGCCACGCGCGCGGCCTCAAGTCCCGCAGGCCCGGCGCCGATAATGACAATTTTCTTCCGGGTTTGCGCCCTTGCAATGTCGTGCGGCATGCTCAGCTCTCGGCCTGTTGCCGCATTGTGGATGCACAGGGCGTCGCCCGCCTGATAAATCCGATCAAGACAGAAGGTCGCGCCGACGCAGGGGCGGATGTCATCTTCGCGCCCCTCGATGATCTTTCGCACGATATGGGGATCAGCGATATGTGCCCGCGTCATCCCCACCATATCCAGCAACCCTGCCTGAACCGCATGACGGGCCGTCGCCACATCCGGGATTTTCGAGGCATGAAAGGTCGGCATACCCGTTGCCTTGCGCACCTCGCCTGCGAAATCCAGATGCGGCGCATTTTTCATACCCTGCACCGGGATGATATCCGTCATGGCGGGATCGGTATGAATACGGCCGCGAATGACGTTCAGGAAATCCACCTGGCCCGTCGCGGCCAGGCGTTTGGAAATCTCAAGCCCTTCGACGGCATCAATCCCGCCCTTCTGCGCCTCGTCGGCGGTATAGCGCAAACCGACGATGAAATCGGGCCCGACCCGTTTGCGAATGGCGTCCAGAACATCCATCGGAAACCGCATTCGATTTTCAAGCGTGTCTGCGCCGTAGGGGCCAACCAGATCGTTCGTCAGCGGCGACCAGAACTGATCCAGCAGATGCCCGTAAACCTGAAGCTCGATGCCATCCATGCCACCGGCTTTCATCCGTTCTGCCGCGTCGGCAAAGTCTGTGATGATACGCGCGATATCCCAGTCTTCGGCCAGTTTGGGGAATGCCTTATGCGCGGGTTCGCGGTGTCTGGACGATGATACCGATGGCAGCCAATCGCCCTTGTTCCATGTCGTGCGGCGGCCCAGATGGGTCAATTGGATCATCACGGCACAGCCGTGTTCGTGCACCGCATCCGTCAGGTTTTGTATCCACGGCACCACGTCATCGCGATAGGCAAGGATATTGTTGAACACCGGCGGGCTGTCCTTGCTGACCGATGCGGACCCCGCCGTCATCGCCAGGGCCACCCCCCCTTTGGCACGCTCGGCGTGATAGGCCGCATAGCGTTCTTTCGGCATCCCGTCTTCGGGATAGGCCGGCTCATGACTGGTCGTCATGATGCGGTTCCTGAGCGTCAGATGCTTCAGCTGGAAGGGTTGGAGAAGTGGGTCTTTTGACATGATATGCCCCCAACGAACTGACAGGTTGCCCTGTGACATTGCACCATGGCAAAGCCGATGGGAAGACACCAACACAGGTAAGCCATGTCCCCGGGAAACCCCGGCCTTGCCGCGCACCATCCCCGTCTATAGCGTTCCATAAGCTGACAACGGGACGGAACACACGATGCCCCAGATCAACATTAATGGCCGATCAATCCACTACGTGACCGCCGGGTCCGGGCCCAAAACCATCGTCTTTTCGCACGGCTACCTGATGAGCCAAGCCATGTTTGCTGACCAGATCACAGCACTGAGTGCGACGCATCGTGTCATCGCATTTGACCATCGCGGGCATGGCGACAGCGGGACCTGCCAAGACCCTTTCGGGATGTATGATCTGGTCGATGATGCGGAACAACTGATCGAGGGGCTTTGCGACGGCCCGGTCCATTTTGCGGGCATGTCCACGGGGGGTTATGTGGGCGTGCGGCTTTTGCTGCGCCGCCCCGATCTGATCAGGACGCTGATCCTGATGGACACAGGCGCCAATGCCGAAAGCAAGGCGGCACTCAGGCAATACAATCAGTTGCTGTTCTTTGTCCGGCTGATCGGCATCCGGCCTTTGCTTGGAAAGGTGCTGCCGCTGCTGTTCGGGCGGCATTTTCGCACCGATCCGGCAAGGCGCGATACATTCAACCACTGGAAATCCTATATCGGTGGGCTGGATCGTACCTCTGTCCGGCAATTTGGCCGAGCCATCTTTGATCGTGATGATGTGCAGGACGCCTTGCGCGGCCTCGAAAACCCACCGCCCACACTGATCATGGTCGGTGAAGAGGATATCCCGACGCCGCCCGCGACGGCCAATGCGCTGCAAGGGGTGATTGCAGGATCAGAATTGCTGGTTGTGCCGCTTGCCGGGCACTCGTCGCCTTTGGAAAATCCCGCCTATGTCACCGACGCGATCACCGGTTTCCTTGCCCGCCACACATAAAAGGGGCGCACTTTTGCAAGTGAGCCCCCCTTAAGTAACAAGCGGATGGATCAGGCGCTGGCCTTCAATGCATCGCGGATTTCGGCAAGAAGTTCTTCTGCTGTCGGGCCTTTCGGCTCTTCCGCCTTTTCGACCGGCGGCATTGCCGCATCCTTGATCTTGTTGACGTAGCGCACCAGCATGAACACCACGAAGGCGATGATCAAAAAGTTGATGACCGCCATGATGAACGCACCATAGGCAAAGATCGAGGCTCCCGCCTCTCGCGCGGCTTCCAGTGATGCGCCAGCCGGAACATCGCCCGCCAGAACGGCATAGTTGTTGGTGAAATCAACGCCACCGGACACCAGGCCGATAATCGGATTGATCAGATCCCCCACCAGTGATGTGACGATTGCGGTAAAGGCCGCACCGATGATGATACCGACGGCCATGTCCATGACATTGCCCTTGGCGATGAAAGTCTTGAATTCGTTCAGCATAAATAGCCCCCAGTTTTATTATCCCTACGCGTGGGTCTATCACCCACTGCGCAACTGCGCACAGTGTTACCGCTATCAGCTCACAGTGCTACGGGTTTTATTCAAGACTTTTCCCCCTAACTTGAAAAGAGTTAAATTCTTGAAAAGGACATTACCGCATGGCCGACCTATCCGCCTATCCGATCACCGCACGCTGGCCCGCAAAGGATCCGTCCGTGATCCAGCTATATTCCTATCCCACCCCCAACGGCGTAAAGGCGTCCATCGCGTTGGAAGAAATGGGGTTGGATTACGAACCTCACCTTGTCACGCTGAAGGACGAGGACGTGAAAAGTGACGCCTTTCTCTCGCTGAACCCAAACAACAAGATCCCCGCGATCATCGACCCCAACGGGCCAGACGGCCCGATCGGGATTTTCGAAAGCGGCGCGATATTGCTGTATCTCGCTGAAAAGTCGGGGAAATTTATTGGAACCACAGCCTCGGACAAGGCGCACATCACGCAGTGGCTGATGTTTCAGATGGGTGGGCTTGGGCCGATGTTGGGGCAGATGGGTTTCTTCTATAAATTCGCAGGCTCGGATATCGAAGACCCCCGCCCGCGCGAACGCTACCGTGATGAAGCGATCCGTTTGCTGGCCGTGTTGGAGAAGGCGCTGGATGGTCAGGACTGGATCGCAGGCGACTATTCCATCGCCGATATGGCGATTGCGCCCTGGGTGAATGCCCTTGAATTCTATGGCACAAAGGACGTTGTCGGCTATCACGACCTCAAAAACGTGCCCGCTTATGTTGAGCGGTTTTTTGCGCGGCCCGCCGTCCAAAAGGCCAAACGCATCCCCGATCCGTCCTGAGACACGGCGTAGGCCGGGGTTTGCCCCGGCTTACCCACGTTCCGGCTGGCCCCGATCTACGGCAGCGTTCCGTTCAAGACGTATGTGAGGATCTGAACCACCTGCTGCGGCTCTTCCACCACGGCAAGGGCTGCGGCATCCACCTCTTTCAGCGGATGCTGATGTTCAGGCCCGTGCATCACGATCAATGATTTGCCCAATGCGGCCGCATAGCCCGCATCAAACGCCGCGTTCCACTGTTTGTATTTCTCACCAAAGCGGACGACCACGATGTCGGCGTTTTCAATCCCGTGCCGCGTGCGGATCGCGTTGAGGTTGGCGCCTTTGTTGTCGTGCCAGAACTTCTTGTCCTCCGGACCCATGATCGCGACACCGCAATCGTCGGATGCATCATGGTCGGTCACAGGGCTGTCAAAGACCACATCAAGCGCACTGGCCCCTTGCGTGATCTGATCGCGCCAGTCGGTGTGGATTTCACCGGAAAGATAAATCTTGAGGGTCATGTCGTGGCTCCTTCATTTCAGTTGCTTCAGAAAATAGACCTTGTCGCCGTCGCGGCCAGCCTCTTGCCAGCCCAGCTTGCGGTAAAAGGCCTGGGTCG
>CBDTVH010000032.1:0-11238 GCA_965363665.1 uncultured Yoonia sp.
GAATTCGCCCATGTTGTCGTTGCGGCTAAGGTATTGACGGGCATAGGCAATGATCAACAGGCCGATCCCAAGGATCAACAGGGCAAAGAAAAAGCCCAACCCGTCAAGCATCAGCGTGAAATTCAGACCAAGCGCGGGCATCCAATCAATGCGCGCTGAGACGATATCACCTGCGATGATGGCCGGCAGATTGGTCAGCAGGCCCACAAAAGCAGCCAATGTGACGGTGAACGTCACACCTGCACAGGCGGATCTTCCGGCGGGATTCATCAATCCGGGCAACAAGGCCCCAAAGAAAGGCAACGCGACAATGAAAAAGAGAGACACGACAACTCCCGTAAGTTTGGCTGGTAAATGTGTGACCAAAGCGGGCGGGCTTGAAAAGGGCGAAATGCAATAATCTTGTGTCTTTGGGGTCTTCCCGCCTCAGTTGCGACCATGCGAGTAGGTAAAAAGCAAGTATGGACGCCGAACAAAGTTGACCGAGAAGGGTACCCTGCACGGCCCGAGGGAAACCTGCGTGGCAATTGCAGCGGCTTTGGCTATCGACCCAAACGGCATATCCTGTCGCAGATTTCACTCCACTGCGTGCGACATTGGGGCAGATAGACCTGCTCATACCAGTTCTGAACACGCATTTGTCGGTCTTTCTGCGCATCATCTTCGGCAGATATCGTCTTTGCCACCTTGGCGATGTCGCGCAATTTGGCGACAGTCACCAAACCGTCCGGCAGCAGGGTTTGCAACCCATAACTTTGTTCGGTGACCATGGGCGTTCCGGCGGCGATAGCGCCAATGATCCTTGGCGTTTCAAGGTGGTTGGACCGATGTGCGTGAATGTTGATGCAGCACCGGGATTGTGCGGCCACATCCTCATATATGACGTTTTTGTGCGGCGAAAGCGCAAGGCCATAATCCGCCAGTTCGGCTAGCACCTGTTGTCTGCGCGGTCTCATGGCACCGACAAAACAGATATCATAAGGGCGATCACGCATCGGGAGCGACGTGTTGATCGCTTCGGGGTCAACGGCGACCGGGAAACCGAAAACAGGAATATCCAATCGGCGCTGCAATCGGGCGGTCTGCGGCGCAAAATAGTCGAGTATGACATCAAAACAGCCCTGTTTTTCCCGTAACATACGCGCTTTTCGGCGGATGGCGCTCCAACCGACCTTACTGAGCTGCAATGGGTTTCCCATCACCGCAACAATCGAGAAGTTGAGATAGATATACACACAGCCCGGTCGCCGCGTATGTGGCTTGAACCCCTCGCCGATTACGAAGACGGCTGAGGCTTCATCGTGCGGCGCATCGTCAATTTCGTCGCAAATGATGAGATCAACATCATTGCCGAAATGACGCGCAAGTTCGCCACGAATGAAATGGGTGACATAGGTAATATGATCAAAACTCACCCGTTGTATAATAAGATAAGCCCGGTTCATGGGTGTTCCGACATCCCGTTCGTATAAAAATAATGCCTGCCGCAATGCCTCAATGGGCGGCTTTCCGCCTATTGCAATCCGGAAGCTTCACAGTCATGCAGCAGTTTCTTCGTTTGAAATCAATGCATTTTGCAATTATGGGCTCTCTTTCGCTGAATGAATAGGCGGTATACCTACTTGCGACCAAAATTTACCCGTTCACCGGCAAGCAATGGCCGATCATGCATGGGGTGACGTGCGCCTGCCAACTAACAGACTTATGTTCTGCTGTATCTGTCGAGGTGATTATCCAGTGATGTCTTGCCGCCCAGATCAGAATTTAAGTTAATTGAAAGCTCAAGATGCCGCAAAAATTTGATACTGCAGAAGATTTCGCCGCCGACCCCCTTATTGTCATCCCCTGCTTGAATGAAGCCGTCCATATCGGGACAATTCTTGGCCAGCTTCGTGCGGCCATGGATCGTTTGGGGGGTCGCATTGTCGTTGTCGATGGCGGCAGTACCGATGGCACGATCGACATCGTGCAGGCATTGGTCGCTGTGGATGACCGCATTTCACTGGTGCATAACCCGGACCGCGTACAAAGTGCCGCCATTAATCTGGCGGTCGCGTTGGATGAAGGTCGCGCAACACATCTAATCCGTATTGATGCGCACTGTGCGTATCCCGATGACTATTGCGATATTCTGATGCAGCAGGCCAAGTCGGTTTACGCCGACAGCATCGTCGTCAGCATGATTGCGCACGGCGCCAAAGGGGTGCAACGCATTAACGCGACGACCCAGAACGCGTCCATCGGCAACGGCGGCTCTGCGCATCGTAATTCACCCTGTGGCGCCTATGTCGATCACGGCCACCACGCGTTGATAAAGATTACTGCGTTCAAGGCCGTCGGTGGATATGACCCGAACTTCGCCCACAACGAGGATGCAGAACTGGACTATCGGTTGCGGCAGGCACGGTATCGGATCTGGCTGACAGCGGCGACTGTCATCACCTACTTTCCACGCCCCTCTTTCACTGCGGCGGCGCGCCAGTATTTCCGTTATGGAGCTGGACGAGCCAGCAATTTGCTGAAACATCGCATGCTGCCACGGATCAGGCAGACCAAGGTCATGATGGTCGCACCTGCGGTTCTTTTGGCCCTGCTGGCGCCGCTTCACTGGGTTTTCGCCCTGCCCGGCCTGCTCTGGGCGGCTTACTGTCTGCAGGCAGGGTTGCGTATGGCGTGGGACCAGCGCGATCCGTTCCTTGCCTTGTGCGGAGGTGCCGCGATCATCATGCATCTTTCATGGTCACTGGGGTTTTGGCAAAAGATATTGCGGAGCGCGGTGGCGACCAAGACGCAGGTGGCACAATGACACAAACTCTAGAGATATGCGTCTGCACCTATCGCCGCCCGCAATTGACAAGGACATTGACGTCGCTGACGGGTTTGGTTCGGCCGGATGGGTATGACGTGAAAATCCTTGTCATCGACAATGATGATCAGCCTAGCGCGCAGGATATCGTTGAGCAACTCGCCCGCACTGCGCCACTGCCCATACGATACGTCCACTGTCCGCAGGGCAATATTTCGATCGCGCGCAATGGTGCCTTGACCCACAGCAAGGCCCGCTATCTGGCGTTCATTGATGATGATGAGGTGGCACCCGCTGATTGGTTGGTTCACCTGACCGCAGAAATGGAAAAAGGTGATGCTGATGTGGTTCTGGGTCCGGTCGAAGCGGATTACCCGGACGGTGCACCTGTCTGGATGCAGCGGACACGCATACATGCGACGATGCCGGTCTGGGTCGATGACAAGATCATCACCGGCTACACCTGTAACGTCCTGATTGACCGTCACAGCCCTGCGCTGCGTGATCGCGTGTTTGATCTATCCCTGGGTCAGACCGGCGGCGAGGACACGGCGTTTTTTGCGCAGGTTGCCACGGATGGCGGCAAGATCGCGTTTTCGCCCGATGCACTGCTATACGAGACGATCCCGGCGGATCGCGTCAGCTTTCGCTGGTTGTTGCGGCGCCGTTTTCGCATGGGTCAGACGCATGGGCGACTGGTTGCCAAAAAAGGCATGACCGCGCGGCTATGGGCGATTACCGTGGGCAAGGTCATCTACTGTGCAGGCGCCGCACTGTTGCAAGGGGTTGTGCCGGCACGCCGCAATCAGGCAATCCTGCGAGGGGCGTTGCACGTTGGCGCCCTATCGGGCCTGGCAGGCGGTCGTGGTTTGCAACAATACGGACCAGAGTTTACACAGCGGCAAAGCGAATAGGCAAAATGGATCCTGCAGAATGAAAGATATCGGATTGCGCATTCGCGACGCTGACTTGTCGGTTGAACGTCATCAAGATCGCGCGGTCACAGAGGCGACGACCCTCGATGATGTGATGGCCGCCTTGCGTCGGCAATACTTGCCTCTGGTTCTGTTTGCCGCGATGGGTATGGCAGCCGGGGCAATTCACCACATAACCACGCCCAAGCAGTATTACGTCTCTGCCACGGTTCTGGTGAACGAACGGCGCAGCGAAGTCGATCAGGAGATCACGGCAACGGTTCCGTTCGCGCGCAATGACACATCCTTGTTGAACGAAATGCAGGTTTTAACGTCGTTGCAGCTGGCAACAGAAGTGACACGGCAGTTGAACCTGCAAGACAACGACATTTTCATCAATCCACCATCGTCGCTTGCCCGCGATATCGTATCGGGACTGAAACAGTTTATCGTCGGCGTGATCGGTATTGATGACGAACCCGTCGCGCCTGTCTCTACCGACCTTGAACAACAGCGCGTCAATCAGTTGACTCAAACCGCGTCGAAATTGCAGCGCGACATCGGCATTACACGGATCGGGCTGAGTTTTTCCATTGAAATAAGCTATGTCGGGCATGATCCCGAACTCGCCGCGCAGATCGTCAACACCTATGCCTCTGCCTACCTTGAGGATGGGTTGAACGCCAACGTTGAATCCACGCAGCGCACGGCTGAATGGCTGCGCGGACGCCTGGACCAATTGGAAGAGGACTCGGCGGATTTGTTGGCGCAGGCGGCTCAGTTACGCCAGAATGATCCCACAAGAACGGCTGAATTGCGTGACATGGCGCAGCGTGCGGCTACGCTCGATGCACTGCACCAGACACTTTCCGCGCGATATGAGCAAATTCTGATCCAGGGATCGTTCCCCATCTCGAACGGGCGTATTCTGACCCAATCCATCGTCCCCAAAAACGCCGCCCTGCCAAAGCTGTGGCAAACCCTGGCTTTGACGACCTTGCTTGGATTGATGCTTGGGTTTGCGGTCGCGGTTCTGCGCGAGGCGCGCGACCGCTCATTCCGTGTCAGCACAGATGTCCAGAACGACACCGGCTGTGCCTTTCTGGGGCACTTGCCGCGCATCGCCGTGAAAGACCTCAGTGATACGCCGCAACCGAAAACCCGCCAGATCATGCTTAGCGCACAAGAAAATTCGGGCGAGCAGGCAGACGGACCCAAGACAGCCCCCGGTGAGCTGACCCGATTGGATCAGCATCAACGCCGGGCCAAAGAGACATCGCCGCAGCTTTTCTGGTCAGTCCTTATGCCGCAATCCATGTTCAGCGAAACACTGCGGAATATTCACACGACCGTTGATCTTGCCGCGTCTGATCAAACAAGCAAGGTAGTGGCGGTCACGTCCGTGTTGCCCCAGGAAGGCAAGACAACGCTTGCGGTCAACTATGCCAACATGCTCGCCAAGTCAGGCGCGCGGACCCTTTTGATCGATCTTGATTTACATGGTTCAGACCTGAGCCAGGCACTCAAGATCCCTGACGGTCCCGGTATCGCTGAGGTCCTGCGCGGTGGCGCACCATTGCCAGATGCCGTGCATCACCTTGATTTCACAGGGTTGGACGTTCTGCCATCCAGTGCGACGCAGCGGCAGTCCTTGGCAGGCGACGTGCTTTATCAGCAAAACATGCAAGCGCTGATGACCGAATTGCGCAAGCACTATGACTATGTCGTTCTGGATATGCCGCCTTTGGGCAAAGTATCGGATGCGAAGGCCATGATAGCGCAGATCGACAAAATCATCTTGGTCTGTGAGTGGGGCAAGACGCCAAAATCACTGGTGGCCCAATACCTGACGCATGAACCTGAAATTGCAGATAAAATCGCCGGTATCGTACTGAACAAGGTCAATATTGCGAAGTTGCACAAGTATGCGCGCCCCGGCTGGCCCGAAAGCTATTTGGCGACCAACGGCCGCAGTGCCTAAAATTCAGTCCTTCAAACAGTAGCGCGACGGCCTTTAATGTCCTATACTTCGCGTGGGGACAGGAGGGCGTTTGCGTCTGCAGGTATTCATCGGTTTCATGGTATGTTCTGCCGTGGTCATCGCGGTTGGTTCTTACATGACAGGCGCAACTGTCGGGGTCAGCGCGTTCCGCGGCCTTATCGCGCTATTCGTTTTGCAGGTTGTGTACGTCCTGCTTCTTGTGTTGATGAGCCTGATTTCACCGCCAAAACCAGCCCGGCCAACACCCGATAAGACGGCACAGTCCAATCCTGCGGCGGCCAAAACACAAAAGCAGTAATCAGGCAGCGCGTGCGTTGATAAACGCGTTGACCGCAGGATCAGCTTTGCCGATCAGACGGATCATGGCGCCGCGCAATGCAAGCCGCGCGACCTCGGTCGGTTTCAAGGACTGTCCAACGCGGATTTGCGTGTGCGATTTCACTAGCCCGCTTGCGCGTTGCCGCTCGGGATAGCGAAACGACGGATGTGTCAAAAACTGCATACGATCTTCGGATCTGGCCAGTTCCCACGCTTTGCGTTGCAAAATCCCGACTGAGCGCTTCAGCGATAACTCGCGCCGGTAGTACCCCATGCCCAAACCAAGATCACGCATGGTGCCGTCGCCATTTTCGGCCCAGACGGCAAGGGGCTCCATCGCGACATAGATTGGTTCGCAGACTGCAAAGGTACGCATGTACTCTTGCAAGGTGGAACTGCATTCAAAGTGTATTTCCAGATCGGTTGCTGCATCCTTTGACCAAAACAACCCGCCGTTGGATACCCCGATGTCGGCCATCAGACACAGGCGAAATACGTCTGGATCGTAAAGGCCGCCCTCCAGCTTGTCGTCCAGGATACCCCGGGTCGAAACCTGCGCCTTGTCAGTCCCACTGTTGAACTCAATCAGCTGGTTTCGAAAAACGATATCAACCCCGTGCTGTTCACAAGTGGCAATGTTGCTTGCGATAAAGTCAGGCAGGACGGAATTGTCATCTTCCAAAACAAAGAAATAGTCGGCATCCCTCGGGTTGTGCCTGCTGAAGCATTGGTCAATGTTTTTTGATGCAAACAGTTGCGGCCGGTTATGCGTGAAATGGATGCGTGGGTCATTCAGCGACGCAACGACGGGGCCTGCCGACCCGTCGGGGCAATCATCGTAGACGTCGCAAACCCAGTTTGTCGCAGTCTGTGCCTGTAGGCTTTGCAGACATCGCAACAACGCCTCGGGACGCTTGTAAGCGGGCGTTCGCACATGAACGAGCGGTTCTTTGTCCATCATCAAGAAGACCTTTGGGCCAGATTTGTTGTCCAATCCTGCGCAGTCCATTCGCTGGGATCGGTTGAAACACCGGTGTGAGGTGTCGGTTTTTTCAACCGCCGCGCCAAATGGTCTGTCGCGACGTGCCCCAGACGCGCCAGCAATACGGGCTTTCGGATCACATTTGCCGCCGCACTAGCAAAGCGTCCGGCCTTGATATTCTGCGCAAGCGTCTCAAACGCCAACGGGGCCTGTAATGCAGTACGGCGCGCCGCAAAGGCCGCTTTCAGATCATCGGACAGATCGGGATAGCTGATCAATAGATCGTCTTGCACGGCGATCATGGCCTGCACGTCTTGGGGGCGCAGACGATGGGACAACGAATGGGTATGTCTGCGGTACAGATAATAGGACTGCGGCAAAAGATGCATCCGCCCGCCATTCAAAAGATACCGCATGTAAAAATCATGATCCTCGCCGATGCGAATATCCTCACGATAGCGCAGGTCGCGCAGTGCGGCGGCGTATATCATCGGCTTCAGATACCCCAGCTTGGGTGCTTGTGGTGTCGCCGAAACAAAGCTTTGCGCCGTCAATTCCTGCGGTTCTTTGGGCTGTGCGTCACCCAGCAAGGTCACGCCCGGGCGCACGGTATCGTCAACGAAATATGTCAGATCGTCGGCAATTGCCTCGGTTTGCAAGCGGCGCGCTGCATCCAGCATGCGTTCAAACCGTAAAGGATGGATGATGTCGTCGCTATCGACAATCGCGATCCAGTCCCCTCGCGCTGCATCAAGGGCGCGATTGCGTGCAGCGGCAGGTCCGGCATTGGTGTCTGTTTCGATGATCGTCAGCCGTGGGTCCACAGCAGCAATCTGGCGGGCAATGGCAACGCTGCCATCGGTCGATGCGTCATCGGCCAGTAGAATTTCGACCTGTGAGAGCGATTGCGCAAGCACAGATTTCACGGCCGCTGCGATATGGTCGGCGGCGTTGTAGTTCGCCATGATCACCGAAACTGTGGGTTTCACCAATGCATTCACTCACTTTATTTATGCACTTGCAGCATAAGCCTTTTCCGGCACCAGCTCACCTGCTTTATCATGCTCTGTTTCGTTCGGCGACGATGCGCCGACAAAGAGAGCCAGCTTTGTGTTCTCCTTTGAAAATATGGTAAAATAAACAGAATTGTAATAGACAGGTGGCCAATGACTGATCTTTTTCAAAAGCCTGCCAATCAAGCTGCGAAAGCCCTTCGTGGACTGGCCATTTGCGCCGCCCTTTTGTCGCCAATGCCGCTTATGGCGCTGGACTTGCCCAAGGGCGACAGCTTTTTCGACGACTTCACGACGTTGGATGAATCGCTTTGGGGAATATCTGATGGCTGGGTCAACGGTGACTGGCAGAATTGCATGTGGTCAGGCGACAATGTTGCCGTGCAAGGCGGCATCCTGTTGCTGGAGTTTGCCATGCAACCCAACGACAAGCGTGATTATACCTGCGGTGAAATCCAGTCGCGTCACGTCTATGGCTACGGGACTTACGAGGCGCGGTTTCGGACAGCCACTGGCACGGGCCTGAATGCGGCGTTCTTTACCTACATCGGGCCGCATCATGGAAAACCCCACGATGAAATAGATTTTGAGGTGCTGACCCGCGATACCACGGCTGTCAGTCTGAATACCTATGTGGATGGCGCTCCGAAGAACGGCGAACGCGTGCCGTTGCCGCAACCTGCCGATGACGGGTTTATCACCTATTCTTTTGTCTGGGAGCCTGACGGCATTCGTTGGTATGTTGACGGGGTCCTGATACATGAAACGCCGCCAGGTGCTGTTCTGCCTGAAAACGAGCAAAAAATTTACGCCAGTTTCTGGGGCAGCGACAGCTTTCCAAACTGGATGGGACCATTTGTTGAACCACAGACCGATTTGACGATGGAGTTGGACTGGATCGCGTTCACCGCATTGGGCGAGCCATGCAAATTCCCTGCTTCAATTGTTTGTCGCGATGACTGACGCACGAACGTTGCCACCAAGACGCAGCGTTGGTGTAATCACCGTTCAACCGGATGTTATTCTCGCGGCTGTGGCCCTTTGTGGGCTGGTTTTCGTTCCGATGCTGGGAAGCACAGGTGCGTTGATGTTTCTGGGGGCGGGTTGCACGCTTCTTGTGCGTCGCTTGCGCATTCAGGTCAGCCTTTTCCTGACCTACTGGTACATCCTGGCGTTGCCTGCCTTTTGTCTGCTCTCAACGCTTTGGTCTGAATACCCGGCTGCAACGTTTCGGTTCAGCTTGCAGTTGGCGGCCACGGTGATCATTGCCGTGACCATTGCGGCAACCACATCGGCGCGCGATTTCGGCCGCATATTGTTCGGTCTTTATACCCTTGCGATGCTGGCAAGCGTGCTTTTCGGTGAGGTGCGCAGTGATACCGGCGCGTGGCTGGGCATTTACGGCAGCAAGAACGCGCTTGCCGGGGCGGCAGCCACTTATGTCATTGTCTGTGTCGCGCAGATTCTGGACAGCTTTGCATCCTATCGCTATCGGCTGCTGGCCGTCATGGGGCTGATGGTCGGGGCCGCTTTGCTTTTACTGGCGCAATCAATCAGCGCTCTGCTGATCGTGCCGCCATCACTGATGATATTTCTCTTGCTGATGATACTTTACCGATTGTCCGTCTTGCAGCAGGTCGCTGTATCGGCTTTTCTGATGCTGGTTGCGGGGTTGATGATCATTCTGGTTATCATGTTTTCAGATCTTCTGATTGCCACGCTTTTGCAAACGACAGGCAAGGATGTCACCCTCACCGGCCGGACCGATCTTTGGCGGATCGCACTTGAATTGATCGCTGAGCGTCCGTTGCTGGGAATGGGCTATCAGGCGTTCTGGGTGCAAGGGCACAGCCCGGCAGAGGTTCTGTGGCACAGGTTCGGCATCGAAAACCGCAGCGGATTCAATTTTCACAACACCTACCTGTCCAACGCGGTCGAGATTGGAATTATCGGTGTCTTGCTTCAGGTCGTCATCCTTTATGGCGCTGCGATAACAACCGGCATGTGGGCGATACGCAGCCGTCGGGCAGAGGCCGCTTTGCTGTTTATTCTGGTTGTGATGGTCGTCATGACCAGCTTTGTCGAAGTGCCGATATTTTTTCAGTTTTCTTTACGAACAGTCATTGTGATTTGCGCTTTCGTCTTTGCACTGCGCGGATTGGCGGCCGACAGTCGCAGCGATCAAGCGAAGGCGCGATTGCGCCCGTACTGAGCAATCAGCTTGTCAACCGCTGTCATGGCGCGGTCGGTTGCGCGTTCCGTTGCTGTATCCGATGAAAGGCTGGGCGCGCGCTGCGCCAGTTTTTGCAAAGAGCGCGCTGCCAGATGATGACATGCCGCATTCAGTGGCTGTGCGGCAGGGCTTGTGCAAACGGCCATCGCCCGCGGGCCTGATCCGGCGCGACCCGTTGACAGCGCCCAAGCTTCGCGCAGATTGGATGGAAACAGGAACGCTGGATCATAATCAATGTTCAATGCTTCTGCGAAGTCATACCATTTGAACCGGTGCACATGATGCATTGCCCGGACGCCGACCCATGGAACCCGCAACGCATCTGATACGATGGCGCCATGCATGGCTTCGGTGATGATCAGCTCGGCCCCCAAAATTTGGGCAAGAACCCGGTCTGGCGGATCGGTCGGGTCGATAAATGTAATCCCGGCCAATGCGCAGGCCTTTTGCCAATTCCCGCGCTCGATGCTTTCGTAATGTGGCATGAAACCGACCTTGATCCCTTTTGCGGCCTCTGGCAGCGGCGTTTCGCGCAACAGGATGGCCGCATCGGCAATGGCCAGATCAGGGCTCAGACCTAAGGCCTCGGTTGTTTGCGGACCGCGTACAAAGTGAAATTCCCACGTTCCGTCATGGACATCGGGTTTTCTGGTATAGCCGCCATAACCGGACCCCACGACCACCTTCTTTGCCCGGGCGGGATAGTTGTGCTGAATTACAGACCCAATCCCGATGAACAGTTCCGACGGATCGTCGTCAAAAAAACCGTCGGGCAACAAATGATGCCACATGGTTGCATTCAGCTCGTCCCCGAAATTCGGCGGATTGCCTTGAAAATAAGTCAGTTTCATCAGACGGGTTTTCCTTTTTGCGGCAAATAGCGGCGCAGTTCGGTGATACGGTCACGCGACAACAGCAATATGACCGGCGCGTAAATGCCCGCCCCCACGGTCACTTGCAGGCCGAGGCG
>CBDTVH010000033.1:0-11111 GCA_965363665.1 uncultured Yoonia sp.
AACCAGTGACCCCTTCGATGTCAACGAAGTGCTCTACCGCTGAGCTAATCATCCAATGTCGTCGGCGTTTCACCTGCGTCCCATAACGAAATAGGACGCGGGGCGAACCGCGTCAGTCGTGCGGTCTATAAAAGGAGTCGTAGAAGGGATCAAGGGCTTTTGGTATTTTCCCAAAACGCGCTATCTAGAGGGCGGAAGGGTCACAAATCTTGCTTAAAACTGCCTATACACTGGTTCGCCCCAAGGCCCGCACGACAAGTGTGGTCTTCGCCTCGCCACACAGCGGGCGCGATTACCCCGCGTCTTTCTTGCGCCGCGCTGTCCTGAATGCAAGCGAGATCCGGTCGTCCGAAGATGCCTTCGTTGATCAGCTTTTTGAGGCCGCGCCGTCCCATGGTGCCCCGCTTCTGACGGCGAACGCGCCGCGCGCATACCTTGATCTGAACCGCGGCGCAGATGAACTGGACTCGGCGCTGATCGAAGGTGTCCGCCGCAGTGCGCACAACCCCCGCATCGCAAGCGGCCTTGGTGTCATCCCGCGTGTCGTCGCCAATGGACGGCAGATTTATCGCGGGAAACTGACGCTGGTCGAGGCGCATCAACGTATCGCACAGTATTGGCGCCCCTATCACGATCAGCTGCAAACGCTGCTGGATGAAAGTAACAATACCTTTGGCGAGGCGATCCTGATCGACTGCCATTCGATGCCGCATGAGGCACTTGAAAATGTCGGCCCTCCGGGTAGTGCGCGACCCGATGTGGTTCTGGGCGATCGGTTTGGATCGACTGCGGCGGGGTCCATCGTAGAAAGTATCGAGGCCGCATTCGCCAGTGCAGGATTGCGCGTCGCGCGCAATATGCCCTTTGCGGGCGCGTTCATCACACAGCATTACGGGCGGCCGTCGCGGCAACAGCACGCCATCCAGATCGAGATTGATCGCGCGCTTTATATGAACGAAAGGACGCTTGAGCTCAGCGGGGACTTTCATCCACTCAAGGCGCTGCTGGAGGTGGTCATAGCAGATGTTGCCGAGATCGGCCGACCCAGGGATCTACAAGTCGCCGCTGAATAGTGAAACATCGCTGCTCAGCTGTCCTTTGGTCTGGTTTCTTCTCTAGGCCAAATCTTTGTCAGGGCCTCAATTGCTTCTTTGTCTTCAGATAGTCCGCCTTCAGCGGGTGAAACCGCATCTTTCCAGCCGCTCTTGATGCCTTGGCAGTGTATGAGTCGAAAAACCGAGCGGTCCATGTATTTGTCCAATGCGGGTGCGTCAGGTTTGTGAACCTTCCAACCAACCAAACCAATGGGTCGGCGCATTCCCACGCAATACTTTCGTGTTTGGGGCTCTGGAACTATATTTCTGAGGCCGTGGTCAGCATGCCTTGGAGGTCCTTGGGTGTGTATCTGCGGATAAAGATTGCGCCCTTTGAAAGGCAGCCACCCGTGCCAACTTTGTGCCGCCGCATCAAAGACCGATAAGCCATCTGGCCTAGGCAGAACCAACTCATCTACATCGCAGATCAGAACGGCGCGGGCGCGACGCAAGAAGCGTTGGCGCACGAGGTTCAGTGCGGCAGACTGAAAGAATAATGATAGGTTCCGATAGCCGGGCGGCCCCAGAGGACCCCATTGCGCTGGGAGGTTCAATACCCGCACCGCCTGAAGGTTCAAAGTCGCAAGGGCCGCTGACAGCTCAATTGGCGTGTAAGTTTGCGATCCGTTATCTACAATCACTGCCGCGTTCAGACTATGGTGTCGTTGGTGGAAGTATAACTGGTCTTTGATCCAATCAATTTCATTATCTTTGTTGAACAGAACTGTTGCATTGGTGCCTTCGAATGCCTTTGTTTCCTGCTGAGACGGCTTGCCTTGCCAATGCCAATCCTCGCAACTGATTGACAGGGCACCAGATTTTTTAGACGGCAGGTCGATCTGGCAATACCGTGCGCGTCTCTTCTTAATGCGTGGTTTGATCAACTTTGATCCTACACGAAACTGCGCCGTCCTCAATAAATGCTCGAAGTGTCCCAAGCTTGGACTAAAAAGGCGGACACAATACTTCAGTTGCACCGCGTCATAAAAGAGAGTCTGGTTATCATACTCAGACAGGAATTCGTCTGTCACAACGTCTTCAGGAATATTGAGTCCTCTGGAACCCATGGTATCCGGGACGACGCAGGTGGTGCCGACTACAGTGCTCACGTTTGATGACATACATCGGTCCAATCTGAGGGGTTCATTTCATCGTGACCCCATATGCCAAGAACTTCGAGATGCTTTACAGCGACTTAAACTCAGAATTATTGGCGACAAGAGCTTTGATCATCTTGCATGTAACAGCAACCGCCGAAATGCACTATTCCATCTCGGACGCCAAGAACGCCTCGGGATCGTCGACTTCCACCAACCGTTTCCGTTCAATCTGCCAGAACCGATTGCCGACATTGCGCAGGAAGCTGCGGTCGTGACTGACCAGAAGACAGGTCGCACCATGTTTGATCAACTCATCCTCCAGCGCCTCTTGTCCGTCGATATCAAGGTGGTTGGTCGGTTCGTCCAGCAAATAGAAATTGGGTTGTTTCAGCCGCAGGATCAGCATTGCCAACCGTGCTTTTTGCCCGCCTGAGAGGGCATCTATCTTGGTGTCCTGCATCTGGATATTTACGCCCGCACCTGCCAGCAATCCGCGTGCGCGCTGATCGCCCACATTGAATTGTCCAGCCACCGCCGTCATCGGGGTGTCTGTCTCATTCAATTGGCTGAGGTGTTCGTCCGAATAGCCCATCGCCACGGTCGGCGCAGCCTTGATACCCGCCACTTCGCCCACCACTGCGCGGTGGATCATCTTGACCAGTTGCGTCTTGCCCGTCCCATTGGTCCCCAGCAGGACGACACGGTCGCCTTGGGCGATCCACTTCTTTCCGGTCGCATACAGTAAGCGGTCATCCGGGGTCGTCACGTCCACATCGTCCAGCGCAATCAGGGCCTTGGCATGGGTGCCGCTGTTGGTCAGTTTGATATCCCCAGCACTGCGGTCCTGATGCGCGGGCTTGGCTGCCGCTTCGATCCTGGCGGCGCGTTCGCTGAGTTGCTTGGTCTTGTTGACCAATAGATCAGACCCCGAGTTGATCCCGATATTCTTGAGCTTCGCCGCCTGCCTGCGCAGTTGCTGGGCTTTGTTGAGATCATTGGCAGAGCGGCGTTCGTCGGCGGCGTCGGCTTCGGCCAAAGCCGTGCGGGCTTTGGTGAAGGGCAATTGAAACACGCGTGACCGCTCGGCGCGCAGAAAGAGCGTGCGGTAGGTTGTGGCATCAAGAAACGCGCGGTCATGGCTGGTGATAATCGCTGCCGTGTCGCGGGGCAGGGCGCCAAGCCAGTCTTGCAGCAGGCCGATGCGGTGCAGATCAAGGTGGTTTGTGGGTTCGTCAAGAAGCAGGATATCCGGTTCTGTCACCCAGGCCGCAGCAAGCAGGGCAGTCCGCTGCCAGCCGCCGCTGAGTGCGGACAAGGGTCGTTGGTGCAGATCGTAAGGCACTTTCAGATCGTCAAGCACCACATCGACGCGCCAGCTTTCATAGTCGGCCTGCTCTGACGGAAGGGCCGCAAGCACCATGCCATAGAGGGTTTGGTGCGCGGCCGTCTCAGGGACATATTGTGCGACATACCCCATGCGCAGGCCGCGTGCGCGCGTGATGTCGCCGGTGGTGTGTTCAAACGTACCCGCGATACAGCCCATCAGCGTGGACTTGCCCCGCCCATTGGCTGCCACCAGCCCGATGCGGTCGCCCTTGGAAATGGTGAGGTTGAGGTCGGTGAAGAGTGGATCGCCCAAGGTCACGCCAAGGGCATTGATGTTGATGAAGGTCATAGTTGGTCTCAGTCACAAAAGAGATGTGCCGCAAGTACGGCGTTTGGGCAGATCGTGGACTGATCAGCCCTGCAAACGGATTTACAGGGCGGAACGGGGACCATGCTGGAGCAGGCGGGTGATAGCCATGTTCAGCGCTGTCCTCCTGTTGTTTGTGTGACCGTTGGAAAGAACCGTATGTTTTGCAGGTATGGTGGGTCAAGACCCACCTTACGCATCACCGCAGGGCGCGCCCCTTGATGATCGCGTCTTTCCCAAACCTCTCACGGATTTTGTCTGCGGCCTTCTCTGCCTGCGCCCGCTTTTGCGCGCCGGGGTCCAGCAGATCACCTTCGCGGTCGGCATCCGCGTCAGACGTGATGTCCGACAGGCCCACCCCCAGCAACCGAAACGGGCCGCGATTGCTGACTTGATCAAATAGCCCGCGCGCGGTGCGGTATACCGTGTCGGCAATCTGGGTGGGGTGATGCAGGCTTTGGCGTTTTGAGATCAGCTTGAAGTCTGAGGTCTTCAGCTTCAGCGTCACCACCCGGCCCGCCTTGTCCTTGGCCTTGGCCCGCGCGCTGACCTTTTCGGCCATGCGCCACAGATGCCCATCCAGAATATCCACGTCACCCGTATTTTCGTTGAACGTCGTTTCATTCGATAAGGTTTTCACCGGGCTATGCGACGAAATGCGCCGCCCGTCCTCGCCGCGCGCCAGACTATAAAGCCGCTCGCCCATGCCGCCGAACCGATCATGCAGATCGCGCCGGTCCCAGCGCAGCAGATCGTCAAAGGTGCGGATGCCTGCGGCGTCAAGACTGGCTTGGGCGGCAGGTCCGATCCCCCAGATCAGGCGTACGGATTTGGGGCGCAGGAAAGCCGTTGTTTCCTCTTTTCCGATGATCGAAAAGCCGCGTGGTTTGTCGAGGTCCGACGCCACTTTGGCCAGAAACTTGTTGTGGCTCAGCCCTATGGAGCCTGTCAGCCCCAACTCGTCCTTCATGCGCTTGATCAGCCGGGCCAGCATCACCGCAGGCGGCGCGTGGTGCAGCCGTTCGGTGCCTGTGAGATCCATGAAAGCCTCATCCAGTGAGAGCGGTTCGACAACCGGCGTGAGCTCATCCATCATTTCGCGGATCGCTTTGGACGCCGCGACGTAGGCGTCGAAGTTGGGGCGCACGACAACTGCCTCTGGACACAGCTTGAGCGCCTGAAACATCGGCATCGCGGATTTCACACCTTTGATTCGCGCCACATAGCAGGCCGTTGACACCACGCCCCTGCGCCCGCCGCCAATGATCACCGGTTTGTCCGCCAGTTCGGGATTGTCGCGTTTTTCGACGGACGCATAGAAGGCATCGCAATCCATGTGGGCGATGGTCAGGTTAAACAATTCCGGGTGCCGCGTCACCCTTGGGCTGCGGCATTGCGGACAGCGGGTTTCGCTGTCGAATGTGGTCAGGCAATCGCGGCACAGGGCTGGCATGCTGGTAAGATATGGTGTGGCGTGGGTGTGCACAACGGGCGTATGAAGGCGCGTGTTGACCGCGTCGGAGCCTCCGGCGGGAGTTTTTTGGCCAAGATGAAGATGAAGAGCAGCTTATGAAGATGACCGATGCCCATGACGGGGCCAAGGTTGCGTTGTTTCTGGGCGATCAGATCATCAGCATCCTGCGCGATGATTTTAGCCATATCCCCTATCCCAACCTTTGGGATCTGCCGGGTGGCGCACGGGATCCCGGTGAGACACCGTTTCAGACGGTCGCGCGCGAAGTGAAAGAGGAATTGGGTTTGGTTTTGCCGCAATCGGCAGTCCATTGGCAAAGCGCCTTTCCGGCAAATTACAATCCGGGCAAATGGGTTGCATTTTTTGTTGCAAGGCTGCCCGCGCAGGCTGTCGCAGACGTTGTCTTTGGTGATGAAGGCCAGCGCTGGGCGCTTTATGGTCTTGATGCTTTCATCGACCTGCCGAACCGAGTGCCATCCTATGGGCGCCGGTTGGAAAAATGGATGCGGGACACCGGCGGATTTGCGTCCTGAAAGACACAGCTTCGGGGCGTCGCGGGAAGGCAAAGATTTTGGTTGCTTTGTGCCGCAACCTGTCTATGAGCATCCAACAGGAAACACGCTGACCGGGAGAGACCGGTTCAGTCCGTCGCCGAAGGAGCAACCGCCCCGGTCACTCTCAGGCAAAAGGACCGGTTGGGGTGCAACACGCCGAAGAGTGGTCTTGAATGGCCCGCCGAAGGAGCAAGCCCCGCGTGGGTGAATCTCTCAGGTACAGCAGACGGTGGGGGCAATTGGTAAGGAGATTTACCATGCCTTCAATTGCTGTGATGGGCGCCGGGATCACCGGTGTGACCACTGCCTATTCCCTTTATGTCCGCGGATTTGATGTCACGGTCTACGACCGTCAGCGTTATGCCGGGATGGAAACCAGTTTTGCCAACGGCGGCCAGTTGAGTGCGTCCAACGCCGAGGTCTGGAACCAGTGGTCCACCGTGCTGAAGGGTATCAAGTGGATGCTGCAAGGCGACGCGCCGTTGTTCGTGAACCCACGCCCCGGCTGGCACAAGGTCAGCTGGATGACCGAGTTTCTGGCGAATATCCCACGCTACAAGACCAACACGACAAAAACTGCCGCTATGGCTGTTGCGGCGCGGGCCGGTCTGTCCGAAATGGCGGAAAAATCCGGCGTTGACTTTGATTTCAGCCCTGCCGGTATTCTGCATTTCTATAAGACCGAAAAGGACCTCAAGCATGCGCGGATGGTCAATGTTTTGCTGGCCGAAGGTGGGTTGGAGCGTCGTGAACTGTCAGTTGATGAGGTACAGGCCCTCGAACCAAACCTGCGCGGTGACATCATCGGCGGCTTCTGGACCGAAAGCGACAGTACAGGCGATATTCACAAATTCACCATAGGACTGGCTGACTGGCTTAAAAAGCAAGGTGTCGTTTTCAAACTGGGTGCACCGGTCACCGATCTGCACGTGCGCGACGACGGTGTTTATGTCGAATGTGGCCATGAACAGCGTTACGACGGCGTTGTCGTGTCTGCCGGCGTGGCAAGCCGGAAATTTGCGCAGATGCTGGGGGATCGTGTGAATATCTATCCGGTCAAGGGTTATTCCATCACTGTCAATCTGGATGATACGGCAAGTCAGGCGGCGGCTCCGACTACATCGTTGCTGGACGACAAGGCCAAGATCGTGTCGTCGCGGCTGGGTAAAAACCGGCTGCGCATTGCAGGCACGGCCGAGTTCAACGGCGAGAACCGAGACATCCTTGAACGGCGTGTCCGCCCTCTGATCAAGTGGTGCGAAGACCATTTTCCCGAGGTATCGACCGAGAACTGTGTGCCATGGGCCGGATTGCGCCCGATGATGCCCAATATGATGCCGCGCGTCGGCCCGGGAAAGAGTGATCGGGTCTTTTACAATACCGGCCACGGTCACCTTGGCTGGACGCTGAGCCCGGCGACCGCAGATACCATTGGCGCGGCGGTCACAGCCCGGTTTAAAAGCAACAGTATACAACAGCATACATTGAAAGTGGCCTGAATCGCACCTATCTGTCCTTCATAACAATGAGGGACAGATATATGCCGATTGAAGACTTATTTGCCGAATTCTTTGGCCAAAACGTGCTTTGGCTGCTGTTGGCGGTGTTTATCATCGTCTGCATTATGGCCGGTGTTCGCATCGTGCCGCAGTCAGAGAAATTCGTGGTGGAACGGCTGGGGCGGCTGCGCTCTGTTTTGGGGCCTGGTATCAACTTTATCGTGCCATTTCTTGACCGTGTCCGGCACAAGGTTTCGATCCTCGAGCGTCAGTTGCCGTCGATGAACCAGGACGCGATTACATCTGACAACGTGCTGGTGCAGGTCGAAACATCGGTGTTTTACCGGATCATCGAGCCGGAAAAGACGGTTTACCGTATCCGCGACGTCGATGGCGCGATTTCCACCACCGTTGCCGGTATCGTGCGGTCCGAGATTGGTCGCATGGAGCTGGATCAGGTGCAGGCGAACCGCTCGAACCTGATCGAGGCTGTGCGCACCCAGGTGGCGCAGCAGGTCGATGATTGGGGGATCGAGGTGACGCGTGCCGAAATTCTGGACGTCAACCTGGATCAGGCGACGCGCGAAGCGATGCTGCAACAGCTGAACGCCGAGCGTGCACGTCGTGCGCAGGTGACCGAGGCCGAAGGCAAGAAGCGCGCGGTTGAGTTGCAGTCGGATGCTGAGCTTTATGCCGCCGAGCAGGACGCGAAAGCGCGTCGGGTTCTGGCGGATGCAGAAGCCTATGCAACGCAAGTGGTTGCTGTGGCGATTGCTGAAAATGGCTTGGAAGCGGCGCAGTATCAGGTCGCGCTCAAGCAGGTCGAAGCCTTGCAAAAGCTGGGCGACGGCGCCGGAAGCCAGACGGTGATCTTGCCCGCGAACGCACTGGACGCCTTTGCCAATGCGTTTCAGATGCTGAAAGGACGTGGATAATGCCGCTTTGGACGGAATGGTGGGTTTGGATGTCGGGGGCGCTGATCCTCGCAACGCTGGAAGTGTTGATCCCGGGCTATATCTTTCTGGGGTTTGCGATTGGGGCTGCCATCATGGGGTTGATGATCCTTTTCGGGATATCGGCGTCGGGCTTTGCCATGACCTTGGCGATCTTCGCGATCTTCTCGCTGATCTCATATCTTGCGATGCGCAAATTCTTCAAACTGAAGACCGGTCAGGTCAAAATCTGGGATACTGACGTCAACGATTGAAGCTGCTGCAAGGCAACTGAGACTGAAATCCCCCGACCCTAGTGGTTGGGGGTTTTTGCTTGCGGTGATGCGAGTTCGGCCAAAATGCTTTGCGCGGCTGCTTTGGGGTCTTCGGCCTGCCAGATGGGTCTGCCGACAACCACGTGGTCTGCACCGTTGGCAATGGCTTGTGCTGGCGTCATGACCCGCTTTTGGTCGCCCAGTGCAGCACCCGCCGGGCGCACGCCGGGGGTGACGATCAGCTTGCCTTCGGCCTCGGGCAGGGCGCGGATCAGGGCGGCCTCTTGCGGCGATGCGATCACACCATCGGCACCGTTGGACAGCGCGATGCCCGCACGCTCTTGGACCAGATCAGCGATTGTGCCGGGTTTCATACAGGATGCATCCAGATCATCGCGGTCGAGGGACGTCAGGATCGTCACGGCAAGGATTTTCATGTTCGACCCGCCAGCCCCCTCGCGCGCGGCGCGCACCACATGCGGGTCGCCGTGCACGGTCAGGAAATCCAGATCAAACTGCGCCACACCGCGCACCGCCGCTTCGACGGTGGCGCCGATGTCAAAGAACTTCATATCCAGAAATATCCGCTTGCCGTGTTCCTGCTTCAGCTCATTCGCCAACGCCAGACCGCCGCCGCACAGCATACCCAAACCGATCTTGTAGAAACTCACGCTGTCGCCCAGCGTCCTGGCCAGTTCCAGCCCGTCAAGGACGTTGGGCACGTCTATCGCAACGATTAAACGGTCATCTGGTGTCGGCATGATGCTGGTCCTTTGCTTGTTTGTATGCGGTTGCCGCATCCGCACGAAAGCGTCAACCGATACATTGGAACTCTTTGCGAGGGGAACAGTTTTCTTTGCAACTGATAAGGAGTTTAAAAATGGCTGACAGAATAGATACTCGCGACAAAGGTCGCTCTTCCTGGATGATCTTCGCGATCGTTGCTGTAGTGGTCATCGCCATTACTTCGGCGTTCGTCTGGATGAGTGAGGGACCGTTTGGTGAAACGGTTGGCATTGAACCGGCCCCGACCGAAACGGACCTGTCCGAAGACGTACAGACCGAGGGCACGCAGCCACCCCCCGAGGTGGAATTGAGCGGTGAGAACGTAAGGCCCGAGGCGACAGATAATTTCGTGTCGACAACCCCGCTTGAAGCGGACCAAGAGCCAGAACAGGACGGCGAAAGCCCATTGGACGACCAGAGCAACTAAGCACCAGCGTGTGCATGGTGGGGCATTTTCGAACTGAGAATGCCCCAATTTGTCACGAGTAACGGCCTTTTCCGCTCTGATCACTCTTGCGGCAATCACGGTCCATACCCATCTATCCTTTGAGGCCCAATCAGGGATGTGCCGCCAAGCCGGGCATCCCCAAACCCGGGCGCTTAACAAAGGAGAGACCCATGAACTTAGAAAAGTTCACCGAGCGGTCGCGCGGCTTCGTACAAGCCGCCCAGACGATCGCGATGCGCGAAAACCACCAACGGTTTGCGCCCGAACACCTGCTGAAAGCATTGATGGATGACGAAGAAGGGTTGGCTTCCAACCTGATCACGCGCGCGGGCGGTAATCCGCAGGCAGTGTTGTCTGCTGTCGATGCAAGCCTTGCCAAACTGCCCCAAGTCACTGGCGAAGGTGCGCAGGTCTATCTGGATAATATCACGGCCAAAGTTCTGGACGAGGCTGAAAAGGTTGCCAAGAAAGCAGGCGACAGCTTTGTGCCGGTTGAGCGGCTGCTGACCGCATTGGCTTTGGTTAAATCCAAGGCAAAAGAGGCGCTGGAGGCTGGCAATGTAACGGCCCAATCCCTCAATGAGGCGATCAACGACATCCGCAAAGGCCGCACCGCTGACAGTGCCACTGCCGAGGATAGCTTTGAGGCGCTCGCGAAATACGCCCGCGACCTGACCGAGGCCGCCCGCGAAGGCAAGATTGACCCGATCATCGGCCGTGACGAGGAAATTCGCCGCGCGATGCAGGTTTTGTCGCGCCGGACCAAGAACAACCCCGTTCTGATCGGTGAACCCGGTGTCGGTAAGACCGCCATTGCCGAAGGCCTGGCCTTGCGCATCATTGACGGTGACGTGCCCGAAAGCCTGCGCAACAAAAAGCTGATGGCGCTTGATATGGGTGCCTTGATCGCCGGTGCGAAATACCGTGGTGAGTTCGAAGAGCGGCTCAAGGCGGTTCTGAAAGAGATCGAAGCCGCCGCTGGCGAAATCATCCTGTTTATCGACGAAATGCACACGCTTGTTGGTGCTGGCAAATCGGATGGCGCAATGGATGCGGCCAACCTGATCAAACCTGCGCTGGCGCGGGGGGAGTTGCACTGTATCGGTGCGACGACGCTGGATGAATACCGCAAATATGTGGAAAAAGACGCGGCACTGGCCCGCCGGTTCCAGCCTTTGATGGTCGAGGAACCCACGGTTTCGGATACCGTTAGTATTTTGCGCGGTATCAAAGAAAAATATGAACTGCACCACGGT
>CBDTVH010000034.1:0-11050 GCA_965363665.1 uncultured Yoonia sp.
GATGGGCGTGTTGAATGACATGTATCTCTCCTGCAGGTTTAGCGGCAAATTGATGGGATGCGCGCGCGCGTGCAAGTCGAAATTCGTCGCTGACTTGCGATGCGCGTCTGGACGGACTAGATCACCGGTATGGCACTGCGAAATATACTTATTCACCCCGATCCACGTCTTAAAAAAGTGGCCACACCCGTTGAAACGGTAAGCGATGAACTGCGCCGTTTGGCCGACGATATGCTTGAGACGATGTACGACGCCCCCGGTATCGGGCTGGCGGCCCCGCAAGTTGCGGTGATGAGCCGGATGCTGGTGATGGATTGCGCCAAGGAAGATGATGCAACGCCCGAACCGATGGTTTTGCTCAACCCTGAGGTGGTTTGGCAGTCCGAAGACCGAAACATCTATGAAGAAGGTTGCCTGTCGATCCCCGAGCAATACGCCGAGGTCGAACGCCCCACCGAGGTTGAGGTCACTTGGACCGACCTTGATGGCAAGTCCAGGCGCGAGCGATTTGATGGGCTTTGGGCAACCTGTGTACAGCATGAGATTGATCATTTGGACGGCAAGCTTTTCATTGATTACCTCAAGCCGCTCAAACGCCAGATGATCACGCGCAAGATGCAGAAGCTGAAACGCGAAATGGCGCGGGGCTGAGGTTTGGCTGTCCGTCCGCTGCGGTTCGAGGGCGATCCGGTTTTGTTGGAAACCGCTGCACCGGTGAACCTATTCGACGAAACGCTTGCCGTATTGGTCCGCGATATGTTCGAGACGATGTATGCCGCCCCCGGTCGCGGGTTGGCGGCTCCGCAGATTGGTGTCAGCACCCGGGTCTTTGTCGTGGATACACAATGGAAAGAGGCCGATCCCGATCCGATGATCTTTGTGAACCCTCAGATCACGGCCCGTGCCGATGAAAGCGCGGCTGGAACGGAAGCCTGTCTTTCCATTCCGGGCAAGAGTTTCACTGTCAGCCGTCCGGTCTGGGTTGATCTGCTGTGGCAGGACCTTGATGGGGTGCCGCATCAGGGCCGTTACGATGGCGTCAAAGCAATTTGTATCAGCCATGAGTTCGATCATCTTGAGGGGCTTTTGATTACGCAGACAGGAACGCCGCAATGACCCACCGCCCCTTCGTCATGTGGCCCCATCCGGCATTGCGCCGGGCAGCGACACCAGTTGCCGGAATTACGGACGACGTGCGCGCGGTCTGGGATGAGATGATCGTTGCGATGGACAGAATGCCTGGCGTCGGGCTGGCGGCACCGCAGTTGGGCATCGACATGGCGTTGGCTGTCGTGGATGCATCGCAAGAGCGGGGCCGGGCGATCCGGATGGCAAACCCCACGGTCCTTCACAGCAGTGTTGAGCCGCGGGTACACGAAGAAGGCTCGCCGAATTTGCCCGGTGTCTGGGCCAAGGTGACACGGCCCCGCGCCGTGACCGTGCGGTTTCTGAATGCCGATGGCCAATGGGACCGGCAGGATTTCGTCGGCCTTTGGGCCACCTCCGTCCAGCATCAGATTGACCATCTGGCGGGCAAGATGTTCTTTGACCACCTGACGCGGGTCAAACGCGATATGTTGATCAGGAAATCAGCCAAGGTGCGGCGTGGGTAATGCCGGATTGCCTCCGGCGGAAGTTTGATTGGACGAAGAAAGTCGGTGCCATGCGCTTAATCTTTATGGGAACACCCGATTTTTCGGTGCCGGTGCTGCAGGCTCTGGTTAACGCAGAGCATGAGATCGCCGCCGTCTATTGCCAGCCCCCCCGCCCGGCAGGTCGTGGCAAGAAGGATCGCCCGTCGCCCGTACAGGTCCGCGCTGAGGCATTGGGACTGGAGGTGCGGCATCCTGTTTCGCTGAAAGGCGAAGCCGAACAGGCCGCCTTTGCCGCACTGGATGCGGACGTTGCTGTCGTCGTCGCCTATGGATTGATCCTGCCGCAGCCGATCCTGGATGCACCCAAGGCGGGCTGTCTGAACATTCACGCGTCGCTTTTGCCGCGGTGGCGTGGGGCTGCCCCGATCCACCGGGCGGTCATGGCCGGTGACGCCGAAACGGGTGTTTGCATCATGCAGATGGACGCAGGCTTGGATACCGGACCCGTCCTGCTGCGCGAGGCCACCAGAATTGGGCAGGATGAGACAACCGGCATGTTGCATGATCGGTTGTCGCAGATGGGCGCGGATCTGATCGTGACAGCCCTTGCCAATTTGCAAGACCTGACACCTGAACCCCAGCCGGATAAGGGCGTGACCTATGCCGCCAAGATCGACAAGGCCGAAGCGCGTGTTGACTGGTCAAAACCAGCCACCGAGGTCGGCCAGCTGATCCGGGGCCTGTCACCGTTTCCCGGTGCGTGGTGCGACGTGGCAGGCGAACGGGTCAAGCTGTTGGGTGCGGTCGTGACTGATGGGCAGGGCAAACCGGGACAAGTGCTGGATGGTTTCACCATTGCCTGTGGGACCGGTGCTGTCACAATCACTCAGGCACAGCGCGCCGGAAAGAAGGCAATGCCTGCTGACGACGTTCTGAAAGGTTTGTCGCTGGGCGCATTGGTTAACTAGGCATTCATCTCTCGATTTATGCCTTTCGATCCTCGGGCGCGTGTACCGCATTAAGCTGGATTTCACCGCCGTCGCCCACAGTCACACGCATTTGCATATCGACGATCTATCCTTCGCGACGCGGAACTGACGTGATTGTCACGTTTTCGGGGGATTTGCGAAATCTCGCCGGAGGCTATTTTGCCCTTCCTCGCCAGAATGTTAATAGGGGATTCGGAAAGTGTGGGGTGGCGTGATGACTTCTGTGAAAAATCTGTCTCGAAGGTCGTTCTCGGCGATGGCGCTGGCAAGTGCTGCCGCCGCCTGCGCGCCGCGTGTACCCACCACTGTGATTGACCCGCCGGTCATGCGGCAGATGTCATTTGTCGAAGGCTATGGGCCTCTCGAAGATTCAGGATATATCTTGCCCGGTATTCCATCGAAATACCTGCGCGGTGTGAACCGGCGTATGTCGGGTATCTACAATGGCGAAGCCGGGCCGAACACGCTTGACGTCGATCCCTATGCAAAGTTCCTTTACCATGTGCGTGAAGACGGGACGACAACCCGCTATCCCGTAGGTGTGGGGCGCGCAGGCCGTTCGATCCGTGGCACCGCTACGATGAAATTCATGCGCAAGTGGCCCGGTTGGACACCCACGCCAAACATGCTGCGGGCCGAGCCTGAAGTATATGGCCCCTTCCGCGCCGGTATTCCGGGGGGGTTGCGCAGCCCACTTGGCGCACGTGCACTTTATCTGTACCGCGGCAACCGCGATACGTATTACCGGATCCACGGCACCAACGATCTGGAATCCATCGGCAATTCCGGCTCTGCGGGCTGTATCCGCATGTTCAACCAGGACGTCATTCACCTTTACAACCAGATCGAAGCGCCGATGAAGGTGATCATCCGGTCGCCAGAGGAATCAATGCGCGTCGATCCTGAGAATTTCGGTCGCGGGATTGAACTGCCACCCAAGATCATATCCGCAGAAGAGCTGTTGGGCGAGGAGGCGATTGCCAATGACCGCCCGCCACAATTTGACGACGTATAAACCCTTTTCTTTACGATGATTGACGTTCAGAATTGTCTTTGACGCGATCCACTTGCGCTGGGCCGCACATTGAGAATTACGACAACAGTGCTTACGTATCTGTTATCATAGAAGAAATGAGGGATTGTATATGGCGAATTTCGAGACACAGATCAAAGACAGTCAGGCACAGGTTGCCGAGGCGCAAAGCAAAATTTCAGAGCTGACCAGCCGGATCGAGGTCGCACGTACCAAGATGGCGGAAGGCACGGATATTTCAGTCGATATCGAGAACGCCAGTCTTGAGGACGTGCACGCTCACACCGAGCTGATGAACGCCAATATCGCTGAACTGATCATGGGTCTTGATGACGTCACATCCGCCTTTTCCAAAGACTTTGACGAGATGCGGTCAAAGACCGGTATGGAAAGCCTGATCGGGTTTTTCAGCAAGGCCAAGGCCGACAGCATGCGGCAGGAACGTATGCGCACGGCGTCAATTGATGACAAGTTGCAGGATTTGATCAGCAAGTCCGACGTGATCATGCAATTGTTGGAAGGCCAGTTGGCTGTGCTGAATGAACAGAAGGTCAGCGTTGAAAAGAACCTTGGTGGCACGCTGGAAGAGCGCGAGGCGACCGTTGGTGAACTTGAGGCCTTGCGCGCTGATATTCTGGCGATGGATCCCAAGATTATCGCGCTTGAGAACAAGATTTCGGTTGAACAGGACGCGGCTGCCCGTACCAAGCTGGAAACCGAATTGGCGGCCCTGAACGGCAAATACAATGAGATGGTCCAGAACGAACAGGTGCAACTGGCCAAAAGCCAGACGCTTGAGCGTTACATCGAAAAGGGCAAGACCTGGATCGACAGTTTGCAGAACCAGGCAGCGACCCAAATGGTGCTGATCAACAAGTTGCAGACGGATACGAAGCAGCGGGTTGTGCTGTATGATGCCTTGTCGAAGTCCCTGAAGACCGCACAGCAGCAAGACGTGGCCCACCAGATCAACGAAATTGGTGTGAAAACCGACCAAGAGGCGCAGACCGCGATGGCGGCGATCGGGTCAGCTACGAATGCGCGGATGGCGGATATGCTGGAAGCGCACGAGGATCACATGGTATTTGCCCGCGAGGTGCTGGAGCAGAAGGCGAAAGCGGACGAACGCTTTGTGCGCCGGTTCCAGGAGATCGTGAAGAAGCACGACAGCAATCAGTATGGGGCTGAGTCTTGACCATCGCACGTCCCGGACTTGATCCGGGACCTCAACCCAACCGCAAATTGAGGTCCTGGATCAAGCCCGGGACGGCGTTCGCAAATGACGCAATCTGACCTCCAAGCCGACCATATGAAGCTGGAAGATACCCGCGTCACGCGCCGGTATTTTGACAAGTTTGCCAAGATTACCGGCTATCTGACCAAGGTTGCCGCGACCATGGAGGCCGAAGGCCGCTTTGATCGTAAAGAGATTGAGGTGATGGCGCGTTATCTGATCGGCCTCAACTGGACCTTCACGGCATTGGCGCACAAGTATCATTTTGCTGGTCGCTTTGCCCATGCCGGTAAGCTGACCTTTGATCGGCGCGAGAGCGGCTTTCCCGTCTATCAAGAGTTGCTGGAGATGGCGAATGATGCGCTGCAGGCCAACCGGCATCTGGAGGCGCAACCCAGCGTGGGTGATCTGAAAGATCAGATGGTTCGGGTTATTCTGAGCGAACAGGAAATCCCAACGAAGTTGCAATATGCGCTGTCGCAGCGGCTTTATTATGAAGAACTGTCGCGCGGTGATCAGTTTTGGGCGCGCAATGATCCGCAATGCCTGTGGCTGGGCAATGAAGGCGACCGGCGACGTTTTCTGGTGCACTGGGCGGTTTACGACAGTCAGGTCAACCTGCCGACGATCTATCTGATGGAGGTGGAAGACACCGGACGCACAGGCCTGCCAAAAGACGAACGTCGCTGGCCCGAAGCGCAATCGCATCTGATGGCGCAGTCGCTGGCGCATTTGAAGTTGCTGACGATTGCGAAAGGGTTCGATGAGGATTTTGATGACCTGCATCCGACCCGTCTGCGCCGTTTTCATATCGGGCCGATGTACAGCAATGCGTTTACCCGCCAAACGGGGCCTTTACGTGATGTGCTGCGCGATGCGAACGCACCCGCCGGTGAAGACTGGGCTTTGGTCTGGACCGAAGAAGAACTGGTGTCGGAACGGGTTGAGAATGTGAAGTCTGGCTGGTTCGGGTCGGTGGAGCGGCAGATATTTGCGCTTGATCCATTCGAGGGTGGCGGTGCCGAAACGGGTGCCAGCCGGATGGAACGGTCTTTGATCATGCCCGAACGCCCCTATCAGGCTTTGGCTGAACGCAATCCGGCTGGATTTCGGGATGTGCGCAAGTTTGTGGTCAGCGATAACGGGCGGGTTTTGAGTTACCGGTAAGGTGGGTCGAGACCCACCTTACGGAGTAGCCGGTGACGGTATGTGATGTGGATAGGTTCGAAGCCTCCGGCGGGAGTTTTCTGGCCAAGATGAAGAGGAAGCGATGAGCCAATCAAGCGATCAAATGGAATTGCGCGAAGAGGATATCCGCGAGCACTATATCCCGGCTGCCGAAATGCTGATGCATCTGGATCATGCGCCACGACTGGCCAGGGCGCGGCTGTCTTTGGAGACGCCAGAGAAGTCGCCTGATGTCATTGCGACCCGCCGCAGGTTCCGGTCAACGACGCCGGGGTTGTTGTCGCGCACCTCTGCCCCAGCGGGTGGTGTGCGTCTGTTGGACCGGATCGCGGAGACGGATGATGACGACCCGCTGACATCGCCTGCGCAGGCGGCTGTTGCCCATGCTTTGCGGCGGGCGCTGTCGATTGCCTTGACGGTGGCGGATGCGTTTTCGGATCAGACAGCACTGACCGAGTTGAAGCGGATCAATCTGGAAGGGCGTTTGCCGCAGGACCGCGCGGTCGAGTTTACGGAGTATCTGACGGCTGAGTCGCTGGTGGCGCTTTATACATTTGCCAATGCGACCTCTTTTTTGCTTGCCACCCAAGCTGGAGAGCAGAGCGTTGATGTGGGCAGTGTGGATGAGGTTCTGACCGACAACGCCCCCTTGGCCCTGCATGGCGCGATTTGGGAGCTGGACCAGAAACTTGGCCAGTTCGCCAAGGATGAGCCGACTTTGATTGCCACGATGCTGGCCTATGCCGAGCAGTTGATGGAGAAGGTTTCTTTGCGCGCCTCGACGGCCGGGCGGCTCGCGTCGTTTCATGCAGCGTCATGGCGGGTGGAGGCGGATGATTTTGTAGTGCAGGGGTTCACGCCAGCGCGCAAGGCCAAGGGTTCGACCCTGACGATGACCTTCAAGAAACCCAATGAGGTCGTGGGCAACCATATTGCAAAATATCAGGCGATGAAGCTGTCCAAGATGCTGATGGCCTATGATTTCGACCGCAAGCTGAATCCGTTTGCCGAATTGGGCGGGTTTATCTTTACCTTCATGGGGGACGGTGCGCCGGGGACAGGTAAGACCACGCTGATTCAGATGATGGCGGGCTTGGTAAGCGAGTATTGCCAGACAGCGGGCTATCCTTTTCGCTATCAGAACCTCTCGACCGATAACATCGACAGCTATCAGGGTAAGTCGGGGCAGAATGCCAAGGCCTTTATCAACAATGTGCTTGATCCCGGCGTGATCGGCTTTGGGACGATTGATGATATTGATCAGTTGGCCGGTAAGCGGGGCGACCGCCAATCCTCTGCCGGTCAGTTGGAGATTACTGCGGTCCTGATGGAAAGCTTTGCCGGGGCCAATACCGTTGTGCGGGGCAATTGTACCTTCGGGATGTTTTCGAACTATCCCGAAAACGTGGATGATGCGTTGCGTCAGCGCGCTGGTGCGCGGTTTCTGGTGGATGGGCCGCAGACGCGTGAGGATTATATCGACATCCTCTATCTGCTGATGGGCAAGAACCACGATATTCCGGTGGGCGCGCATGAGGTATTTAGCGCGCAAGAGATCAAGAAGGCCGTTGCCGCCAGTTTCGAAAGCCATGCGCGACCTCACGAGGAGGGGCTGCAAAAGGTGTTTGAGCGTGTGCAGGGGCAGATTGGTGATCTGGATACGATTGCCAAGCTGGGTACCTATCTGAAAGGCATTCAAGAGGCGGATGCGCGCTTTACCGGGCGGGCGATCAAGAACATCACCGATGCAGTCAAGGTGCGGGCGATGGATTTTGAGTTGCCGGATGAATGGATGGAAGAACCGGATTTGTTCCTGTTCAAGGATTACGACACCAAGAAGGGCATGATATCCGAGTTGCGTCAGCCGATCACGGTGGAGATGGTGATCCAGGAAATCAACCGCTATGCCGATAGTGAATTCCGCTATGCGGACAAATCGGATGAGGTCGCGATTGAAAACATGGTGCGCGATTTTGGCCGTCAGGAAATTGCCAAGAAGCGGTATCTGGAAGGAAAGGGGGGGGCGTGAGCACGCTCTTTTCAGATGCGCTGTTTCTGCCGGCGCTGGTGCTGGCGCTTCTTGCATTTGTGGTCCCACGCCTTTTGGCACGGGCCTTGCCGGAAGGGGTCAGGCCGCTGATGCTGAACGCGTTTCTGTCGGCCATTCTGCTATTCTTCCTATCGGCGCTGTTCTTCCTTTGCCTGTACCTGTGGCAAGGGTTGAGCATCGCAGAGGTTTTTGAACCCGGGGTGGCCACAAGTATCGTCCTGTTTGGACGGCTGGGCCTGATTGCGGCCCTGATCTGGGCACCGATCATGATACTGTCGGTCGCAGGGTTGCCGCGCAAATGGGTAAAGGAGACATGGTAGAATGCATCGGTTGATCGAAAAAGGGCTGATGTTTGGAAACCTGATCCGGGTGGATTCACCTGTATTGGTGGAGCGGTACAATCGTGCGCTGAAACATCTGACAGGGCGCGAAATAGCACTGGATGTGTTTCATATTGATATTTCGGGGTATTCGCCAGAGGTTGGTGATGCGCTGGGCGATGACCTTTACCTCAATCACAAGGGCGTCAATCGACAGTTCATTTTGCTGACAACAGAACAGGCGACGGCCCCTTTGCTGAATGCGAAGTTTTCGACGTCGCGTGGGATATTGCGGCAGTTCATTGAGGAAAACAGGACAGAGCTTTTTGCGCTGACCGCGCGCGATGCCGTGGCCGGTGAACTGGTGAATTCGGTTTATGTCGCGGACACGCCAGCGCAGCTTTTTGATATCCGCAAGATCGTTGTTGAAGCGGATACGACAAGCGGCACCGTCGCCAGCGCCAAAAAGCTGGGCGAGATGATCGACCGTTTCAAGATGGAACCGGACGGTTGGTACGACGATGTGCTGATTGCCGAGATGATTGGGATGGCAAAGCGAACGGGCGATGTGGTGCGCAACCCGGTTGCCTTGCGCCAGACGTCATTCGGACAAGAGAATTTCTGGACCGATCATTTTGGCGGGATGTACGTTTTTCGCGGTGTGGCGCATCCTGCCGCGATTGTGGCCACGCAGAAGGACGACTTTGATGATCTGCCAATCCCCTTTGTCTGTGATCTGCGCGACCGCTCTGCCATCGCAAAATTCCTGACGCTGAATGATCTGGTCGAGCCGATCATCGAAGCGCGCGGCGTGGATTCGGCGGCGATCCTGCATCAGAAGATGGATTTCATCGTTGCGGCCGTCGCCGCCGAAATGAAAGAGGACCTGGCAGGTGTCACCCGCCGCGATCTGCGCAGATTGGGGCGTCAGTACGCCGATCAACTGCCAGCGGCATGGCAGGGTTTGGCAGCCCTTGTGCGCTGGGCCGAAGAGGACGGTCCGTGGCCTACAATCACATCTGAGCATCCGGCCTATTTCTACACACTGCGGGCCAAGGCGCACCCTGATGCGGACCTCGTGAACATGTTGTTGGCCGAGTTGACCCCGCTTGATATTCGCCAGCTTTTTATCTGTCACAAAGAGGTTTTTTACCGGGCCTATGCTGGATGGTCTGACGAAAAACGCGCTTATGTCGTTGATTTTCTTGACCGCGAGTACCAAGTCGATAAGGCGGGGACACGAAAGGCGCTGTTTGGGCACGAGGACCCGATGACCGAAATGCCACGCGGCAGACAGCCAGATCTGATAACGCGTGTCGGGCCGTGGGGTGCGGTGACGAAAGGGAGACGCTGATGGGATTTATCAAACTTGTGATCTTTGGCTTCATCGGCCTGACAGTAATCTATTTCTCAGTCTCGCTTTATTCACGGTCGGTGCGTAAGGAGCGGCTGGAGGATGAGTTTGATGAAAATCATCCCGACGGTGGCGCGCCCGGCGCGCGCGATGCCTTTGTGTCCGAAGGGTTGCAGGCCTATGATGCGTCCATCCGGCCCAAATTGATCGGCTTGGTTTATGTGGTTCCGACGCTGGTGATCGGAACGATTGTCTATATGATTAACGCCAACTGAAGGACGACCCATGCGCAAGATCAAAATCACCTTCCGTGTTCTTGTCTTTCTGTTGATCGGCAGTGTGTTACACTATGCATTGCCGCAGCATGACGTGGTGCGCATCGTCAACACCTATCAGGAACGCCAGGACCTGAACGACTGGACGCGCATTTTCTGGGCTAGTCCGGATGATCAGTCGGCAACGCTGGTCAATCGCGATGTACAGTTTATTCAGACGGTGAAAAAGCGAACCTGGCTGTTTGGCTTTATCCCCCGCGATACGACTGAGGTGATGGTCTATCGCAATGAGGACACCGGCTGGGGCTGGCCGTTCTATTTCAAGTTCGACACGGCCAATTTGCAGACCGAGGCTGATGATCTGGTCTCAACGGCAGAGACGCCAAAATGGGCGGTTATGACCCACTATGGGTGGCGCAATGAGTTAGTTTCGGCTTTCCCGAATGCCATTGCAATCCGTCCCGTTGACAGCCCGAACGTGACGATCATTCCGTGGTTCAACATCTTTTTCTTCATCTTCCTGATGGCCGCAATCGTGTTTATCCGCGCCATGTGGCGACAGTTTCGCGAACGCTCGGTTGATCCATTGCTGGATGCGGCAGGCCATCAGATTGACGAAGTGCAGGCAGACGTGGCCGAGCGCAAGGGGCGCTTTTCCCGCTGGTGGGATAGCTGGCGCGACAAGAACAAGAACCGTCCTATCGACTGACCCCAGAGGGGGCTTTGCCCCCGCCTGCGGCTCCCCCAGAGTTTTTGTGCCAAGATGAAGGGCTTATTCGCCGTAAGGAATCCAGATGTTTTTCACCTCTGTGCTGGCGGCAAGATAGTCGGCTGTTGAAGGTGTGATGGCCAAGCCGTTGTTCACCCAAGTGCGCTTAAGGTTCCCGGCACTTGCCTTTTCGATCTCGGCGCTGAGGTCAGTGCTAGAGAAAGACCAGACCGCGTCAATGTCGAGGTGTCTGGCCAGCGTCGGAACAAGTTCCGCATGGCTGCCGGTAATGATGTTGACGAC
>CBDTVH010000035.1:0-10988 GCA_965363665.1 uncultured Yoonia sp.
AAGGAATGACAGCACAGCGCCGCTATCGGTAGTCACCTGATAGGCACCGATGTGCTGGGTGATACCGCCCGCTTCGCCAGCCACAACCTTTGCGTTGCGGATCGCATCCAGAAGCGATGTCTTACCGTGGTCAACGTGGCCCATGATCGTGATGATCGGTGGACGCGGCTTCAGATCTTCGGGCTTATCCTCGATGGATGTCAGAACATCTTCCACATCGGCGTCAGAGACACGGACGACGGTGTGACCAAACTCTTCGATGATGATTTCAGCGGTATCCGCATCAATCGTCTGGTTCTGGGTCGCCATGATACCGTTGTTCATCAAAGCTTTCACCACATCGGCAACACGCTCGGTCATCCGGTTTGCCAGTTCAGATACAGTGATCGCCTCTGGCAGGGCCACTTCGCGGAATACCTTTTCACGCTCGGCGGACACACCCATTGCTTTCGCGCGGGCGCGGTCCTGCTTGCGCTTCATGGCAGCCATTGAACGTTGGCGGCCACCCTCGCGGCCCGCCATTGCATCGCTTACCGTCAGCTTGCCCGAACGACGACCATCGCCGCCACGTCCAGGTTTTGCCTTGGACTTGTTCTCGCGGTTATCATCAGGGCGGTCTGTCTTTCTGGGGGCTGAGGTTGGGCGTGAAATCTCGGTCTCACCCGGAACAGCGGCGGCGGCAGGAGGCGCGTCGGCGATTGCCTTGGCGCGCGCAGCTTCGGCTTTCTTGCGCTCTTCCTCATCCGCTTTCGCCTTGGCACGCTCTTCGCGTTCACGATCTTCGGCCTCTTTGGCTTCGATCTCGGCGCGGCGCGCATCGCGTTCGGCGGCACGTTCTTTTTCTTCAGCTTCGCGCTTCGCGGCCTCTTCGGCCTCACGCGCTTTTGCCATCGCAAGCGCCTTCATCCGGCGCTCTAACTCTACATCAGAAATACCAGCAGGTCGCTTGGAAGGATCGCCGCCCACAGGACCGGATTTGCTCCCAGTCGTAGGCTTGGCCGCACCGGGCTTGGGCACCACAACGCGTTTGCGCTTGGTTTCCACCACGACGTTTTTGGTCCGCCCATGGCTAAAGCTTTGCTTCACGTTGCTGGGACGTGAACCACCAAGGCCGAGTGTCTTTTTACCGTCGTTATCGCTCATTTAGCTTCTTTATCCTTCCCGACAGCCGTATCGCTGTCGTTCCCTTCGCGTAGCCCGCGTAGCTTTGTGGCTTCCTCTACAACACGATCGCTGAGTCTGCCAGTGGCTAGCGCGCCATGTATCACAGTTTGCCGTCCAAATGCCAAACCCAATTCCTGCGCCGTCAAGCAGCCGAAATATCGGGCCCCTTCGGGCGTCCATAGTTTCGTTTTGCCCCGTTCCGACCCGTCAGAGGCCTGAACCAGAACACGGACCCGCTCACCACCGGCAAGCCAACCCTTTACTTTCTCAAATCCGCAGACCGCACGCCCCGATTTCCGGGTCAATGCAATCAGATCAACGGTGCGGCGCGCCAATTGACGCTCCACCTCATCAACAAGACCTTCCGGCACTGTCACCGCCTGCTTGGCAGAGCGCGAAAACTGACCTTTCTTCGCTTCTTCAAGCGCCTTGCGGTCAGCCGTCACATACATGCCCCGGCCCGGTAGTTTGCCCAGAATATCAGGCACCACCTGATTATCGGGGCCCACAACAAAGCGGATCAGCCCAGCCTTTGGCTGCACTTCGCCCGTGACGATGCACTTGCGTTCCGCATCATCGCGTTCCTTGTTATGACCACCACGCGCCATCTGCGATCCCATCAGAGGCCTGCGATCAGGCCTCCTCCTCCGCGGTCAGCTCTTCTTCGTCAGCCGTAGCTTCAGCGGCAAGCTCTTCCGGGTCCACCCAGCCCAACATCACGCGGGCTGTCATCACCATGTCTTGCGCCTCTTCCAGCGACACCTCAAACGGCTCAAGTACACCGTCATCTTTCACACGCTCGCCATCTACTGTGGTCCAGCCACCGGCCAGTTCCCAGTCAGCGCAGGTTGCAAAGTCTTCCAGCGTTTTCACGCCGTCTTTGCCCAGAGCCTCTAGCATGGCAGGTGTCAGGCCTTCAAAGTTCGCAAGGCTGTCTTCAACGCCCAGCGCGCGGGCTGCATCCATTGCCTTCTTGGCTTCAGCTTCCAAGTAGTCGCGCGCGCGCGCCTGCAATTCGGCGGCCGTATCATCGTCGACACCTTCGATGACCAACAGTTCGTCAAGTTCAACGTAGGCAACTTCTTCCAGGTTCGTGAACCCTTCTGATACCAATAGTTGGGCAAAGAACTCGTCCAGATCAAGGGTATCCATGAACAATTTGGTGCGCAGTTCAAACTCTGCCTGACGACGCTTGCTCTCTTCTTCCTCGGTCATGATGTCGATGTCGAGGCCCGTCAGTTGCGATGCAAGACGCACGTTCTGACCGCGACGGCCAATCGCCAGCGAAAGCTGCTCTTCAGGAACAACGACTTCGATCTTGCCAGCTTCTTCGTCCAGAACAACCTTGGACACTTCGGCAGGCTGCAATGCGTTCACAAGGAAGGTCGGCATGTCTTCATTCCAAGGAATGATGTCGATCTTTTCGCCCTGCAGTTCGTTCACAACGGCCTGCACGCGGCTACCGCGCATACCAACGCAGGCACCGACGGGGTCGATGGAACCGTCGTAGGAAATCACGGCGATCTTGGCGCGTGAACCGGGGTCGCGGGCCACCGCTTTGATCTCGATGATGCCTTCGTAAATCTCAGGCACTTCCATCTTGAAGAGCTCTGCCATGAATTCCGGCGCTGTACGGCTGAGGAAGATTTGCGGACCACGCTGTTCGCGGCGCACTTCCTTGATGTAGCAACGGATGCGGTCGTTCGGGCGGTACGCCTCGCGACCGATCTTTTCGTTGCGGCGCAACACGGCCTCACCAGCGCCCACATCGACGATGACGTTGCCGTACTCTTCGCGCTTGACCAGCGCGTTGATGATCGTGCCGGCGCGATCCTTGAATTCTTCGTACTGCTTGTCACGCTCAGCTTCGCGGACTTTTTGCAAGATCACCTGCTTGGCAGACTGCGCAGCGATGCGGCCCAGTTCAACCGGCGGCACTTCTTCGACATACTGCTGCCCGACTTCGGGGTTTTCCATATACTCTTTGGCTTGCTCGACGGTGAATTCGGCCTGATAATTCTCAAGCTCTTCGTCTTCGACCACTGTACGGACGCGCGTAAACGTCGCCTTGCCGGTCTTGCGGTCGATCGACACACGAATGTCCATTTCCGCGCCGTAGCGGGACTTGGCCGCACGGGCGAGCGATTCTTCCATCGCTTCAACAACAAGCCCGGGCTCGATGTTCTTTTCGCGGGCCACAGCCTCGGCTGTTTGCAGCAGTTCCAGCTGGTTGGCTGATGTATATGCCATCAGGTGTTCTCCTCACCGTCAATAATCGTTTCGATTTCATCAAATTGGGTCTCGTCAATCTGACCCGCATCCTTGCGTCCGCGCAGTACGTCGCGGATCAACTCATCTGTCAGCACCAGCTTGGCATCTGACAGCCATTCAAACTTGAGGCCGATCGTACCTTCGGTGATGGTGATCAGCACCTCGTCACCCTCGGTACCAGCCAACACGCCCTTAAAGCGGCGGCGGCCATCAATCAGTTCATCGGTTTCGATTTTGGCCTCAAAGCCTTCCCATTGATCAAAGTCCTTTATCCGCGTCAAAGGGCGGTCGATGCCGGGGCTGGATACTTCAAGTGTATAGACATCCAGAATAGGATCTTCGACATCCAGTACCGCGCTCAGCGCAGTCGAAACCTGCGCACATTCATCAACCTCGATCTGGCCATCGGGACGTTGCACCATTATTTGCAAGATGCTTTCCTTGCCCGTCATCAGCCGGACGCGCACAACCTCGAACCCCATGTCTTCAACGACAGGGGTGATGATTTCAGCGATACGGCGGTCAATGGCCGCTTTGGCGATCAGATCGTTCATCATACTTTTCCGACTATGTTCGGACACAAAAAAACGGGCGCGCGGCCCGTGAAGATTTCCGGTGGTAACTTGGGGGTGGAGGCCAAGTCGCCGCTATTGAACGTCATATACGCAAGGTTCGGTTGGGTTGCAAGGTTGATCGCTCAATAAGCATGGATTGCGCTGAATGGCTCTGACAGCCTATACCATCACCGACGCCAGTTGCGCAGCCAATTGCGCCTTTTTGGGAGCGAAATAGTGCGGTTGTTCAAAAGCGACTCGAAAAAGCACGAGGCGGTGCAGTTCTTTATCCAGTCAGCAAAGACCCCTCCGACGGGTGTCGGGATCGCTCTGGCGGTGCTGGTCAAGAACGAAGCCGCGTCCATTTCGGAATGGCTGCGGTTTCATCGCGCTGCGGGTGTGGAAAAGTTCATCCTTTATGATGATGGCAGTACGGATGCGACGGTTGCGACGGCCTATGAGGCCGTCGGTATGGATGCACTTACCGTCATTCCCTGGGCCCAGCGTATTCAGGACGCAAGCCTGCAACGCGCCATCCACAACCAGGGTTTGGCATTCGCACATGCAATCGGCAATTTCCGACAGGATTTCCGTTGGATGGGCTTTATCGACATTGATGAGTTTCTGTTTCCGACCAAGGCTGACAGCCTTCCCGAGGTTCTGGATGGCCTCATGCATGTCGACAATATTCTGCTGCCTTGGCAAATGTTTGGCAGGCAGGGCTTTGTTGAGACGCCCGATCAGGTGCTGCCGAACTATGTGCAGCGGTATCGCGATCCCTTTGATGTGAAGGTGAAAGGCATCCTGAACTTCAAATGTCTGGTGAACCCGTCCAAGGTGACAAAAGCCTACGTGCATGGCTTTGAGGTAAACGGGACCAAGAGAATTTGGAACTCTGCCGGACAAGAGTTTGAATACGGACAGCACCGCAACCCGGAGTTCAACCATGCACCCGCGCTTCAGTTGAACCATTACTACGTCAAGTCCGATGCCCAGTTGGAAGAGAAAACCAACAAGGGGTCAATTGGCGACTCGGCCTTTACCTCGGCTTTCAAGAAACGGTCGGACAGAGAAACCATGCTCCTACGCCGTTTGACCGAGATTGAGCGCGATACCGTCGAAGATCGTGGCATTATCGACTTTTGTGATCGTCTCGGGATCTAACCTATCAAAAGCGAAACGCCCCGCCTTTCAGCGGGACGTTTCAAACTCAAACAAGCAGCGTTTACACCACTGACCAACGCTCGGCCATGCGGGCGTTGTCCATCTGCCACAGGTTACCCACGGTATCAGGTGTCGCGATGCGGTTGTTCAAAGCCTGCACATAGTTGGCGAACATAGGCAAAATCACTCCGCCATCATCGCGCAGGATCTGTTGCATCTCATAGTACTGTTCACGGCGCTTGTCGCTGTCCAGTTCGGCACGGGCCGCCAACAGCAGTTCCTGGAAGCGGGGTTCGTCCCATTGGCTATCGTTCCACGGCGCACCGGCCTCATATGCGGTTGAGAACATCCAGTCTTCGGTTGCGCGGCCTGACCAATAGCTGGCGCACCACGGCTTTTTCAACCAGACATTGGACCAATAGCCATCTGCGGGTTCCTGAACCACGTTGATGTTGATCCCGCCTTCGGCCGCAGAGTTCTTGTAAAGAAGTGCTGCATCCACAGCACCTTCGAACGCCGCACTGGAGGCGGACAGATCAAGGTCGATGCTGTCAAGACCAGCCTCCTTGAGATAGAATTTGGACTTATCTGGATCGTAAGCCAGCTGTTCCATATCTGCGTTATAGTACTGGTTTGCGGGGCCGATTGGTGAATCGTTGCCGACCTGACCATGGCCAAACAGAATCTTGTCCACCATTTCCTGACGGTTGATACCGTACTTCAGCGCGCGCCTGACATTAACATCATCGAACGGTGCAACCTTCGTCAGCATCGGAAAGATATAATGCTGGTTGCCGGTCAGTTCCTGGATGCGCAACGCCGGATTGGCGCGCAAAAGCGCCTCGGTCTTGAAGTCGATCCGGTTGATCGCATCCACTTGCCCGGTCAGCAGTGCATTGGTCCGCGCGGTATTATCATTGATCGCGATATACTCGATCTCGTCAAAGAAGCCCGCGCTGTCACCTTTGTAGTGATCGGCATAGCGGGTCGCGACCATGCGCACACCCGGATCAAAGGACTGCACCTGATAAAGGCCCGTGCCGATGCCTTGCGCAATCGCTTCTTCAATCTGACCTGCGGGATACATCAGCAGGTGATAATCCGACAAAAGATAAGGCAGATCGGCGTTACCGGCAGCAAGTGTCAGTTGTACCTGGTGGTCTGTAACCTTTGTCATTTCGGTAATGGCCGAAACGATTGGCTCTGCCGCAGATTTTGCGCCTTCGGCCACGTGCATCTGCAAGGATTCGATAACATCGTCTGCGCCGAACGCCTTGCCGTTATGGAACGTCACACCCTGACGCAGGTTGAATGTCCAGACCTTGGCATCGGCAGAAGCTTCCCAGCTTTCGGCCAATTCGCCCTTGAGCAGGCCATCAGCGCCGACTTCTGTCAGGCTGTCGAAAACGGCGCCCTGCGCCGATGCGATCATGAACAGGTCAGAGTGTGTCCGACCGTCCCAGCTATCTGATGTGTTCGCACCTGACAGACCCGCCGTCAGCTTGCCGCCGCGTGTCTGCGCGCGCAATGGCATACCTGAAAGGCTAAGCACACCTGCGGCAACACCTGTTTTCAATAAACCGCGTCTACTGATTCCGTGCATATTTCCGTTCTCCCTGGTTATTCCTTGGGCGCAAGCCGCCCGCTTGTGTCGTCACTTGCGTGACCGATTCGTGTTACATCTTATCAACAGCTGCATCACCGATGTTATCAACTCCGCGTTCCGCAAGCAGATTAGTCAGCCAATCCGGGTCCATTTCCGGCACCGAAGACAGCAAAAGATCGGTGTATGCATGGTGCGGTGGCCTAAACATTTCCTTCTTGGGTCCTTGTTCAACCACGCGCCCATCCTTCATCACCACCACCTCATCAGCAATGGCCCGCACCGTGGCAAGATCATGGGTGATGAACATATAAGTCAGCGATAACTCATCCTGCAACCGTGCCAATAGTCGCAGAATCCCTTCGGCAACCAGTTGGTCCAGTGCCGAAGTGACCTCATCACAGATGATGAACTTCGGCTCTGCTGCCAAAGCGCGTGCAATGCCGATACGCTGCTTTTGCCCGCCTGACAGTTCCGAGGGCAGACGATGATAATACTGTGAAGGCTCAAGTTCGATCTGCTCAAGCAGGGCATCGACACGTTTGCGTTTCGCGGCACCCTTGAGGCCAAGGTAGAATTCAACGGGGCGGGCGATGATCTGACCAATGGACATGCGCGGGTTCAGTGCGGTGTCGGCCATTTGATAGATCATCTGGACCTGCCGCAATTGTTCCTTGCTGCGCTTGCGATAGTCAGGCGGCAAAGCTTCACCATCAAGCATGATCTGGCCCGCTTTGGGGGGCAAAAGGCCCGTTATGCAGCGCGCCGTGGTCGATTTACCTGACCCGCTTTCGCCCACAACGGCAACGGTGCGCCCTTCGTGCATATCAAAGCTGACGTCATGCAGGACCGGCACAGTGCCGTAGGCCGCATCGACGTTCTGGACGCTGACAACCGGAACCGCGCCAGTCTGAACGGCTGGCTTTTGCGGGCGCTCAAAACTGCGCACGGCCCAAAGCGATTTGGTATAGTCCTGCGTCGGCGCAGACAGCATCGTGCGGGTATCGGCGGTTTCGACCTCATCACCTTTCAGCAAAACCTTGATGCGGTCCGCCATCTGCGCGACGACGGCCAGATCGTGGGTGATATAGATCGCGGCGGTGTTGAACTGCTCTACGATGTCGCGGATCGAGGCGAGCACTTCAATTTGCGTCGTGACATCCAACGCGGTAGTTGGCTCATCAAAGATAATCAGATCAGGGCGGCACGACATCGCCATCGCGGTCATGCAGCGCTGTAGCTGGCCACCGGACACCTGATGCGGATAGCGAAAGCCAATGTGTTCAGGGTCAGGCAGCCGCAGCTTGCGGTACAGCTCGATCCCGTCGGCTTCGCTCTCGGCCCGGCTCATGACATGGTGCTGAACGGGGCCTTCGACATGCTGATCCATCAATTTATGTGCAGGGTTGAAGCTGGCCGCGGCAGACTGCGCCACATAGGCAATCCGCTTACCCAATAACGCGCGTTTGACGGCCGCAGAGGCCGTCAAAAGGTCAATGCCGTCAAACTCGACCGAACCCTTGCTGATGCGCACGCCATCACGGGTGTACCCCATCGCGGCCAGTCCCAGCGTCGATTTACCGGCACCGGATTCACCGATCAGCCCTAGAACTTCGCCCTTCGCAAGCGTCAGATCGACGCCGTTGATGATCGGGTTCCACGTTTCATCGCTACGGCCTTCCAGCCAGATATCACGCATTTTGACAAGCGGTTCTCCGGTCATTCCTTCAGCCCCGATGATTTTTGCAGCATCCAGTCAACGACAAAGTTCACGGCAACGGTCAACAACGCGATGGCGCCAGCAGCCAGAAGTGGCGCTGTCGCGGCCATCGGCGCGAATTGCGCAAAATTCACAAAGCCCGCCAGGTCACGCACCATCGTACCCCAGTCGGCCAGTGGTGGCTGGATGCCCACGCCAAGGAAAGACAAGGCAGCGATCGTCAGGAACACAAAGCAAAAGCGCAAACCGAATTCGGCCAGCAGGGGCGCCGTCGCGTTTGGCAGGATTTCCTTGAACACCAGATAACCCAGACCTTCACCACGCAGCTTGGCCGCTTCGATATAGTCCATCACGACGATGTTCTGACCCACGGCGCGGGCCAGACGATACACCCGTGTACTGTCGATGACCGCAATGATCAAAACCATGAACACCGTAAGCGGGATTCCCAGTTGTGGCGCCCAAATCTGCGCAATTGTCATCAGCAGCAGGGCGAAAATCAGCGATGGGATCGCCATAAGCACATCGACGGCGCGCGACAGCAATTGATCAAGCCATCCACCCAGCGTCGCGGCCAGAAACCCGAACGTACCACCCAAGAGGAACGCCAGAACGGTGGTCGCAAATGCAATGCCCACGGTGTTCTGCGCGCCATAAATCAGGCGGCTCAGAATATCGCGGCCAATCTGATCTGTCCCCAGCGGAAAGTCAGGGTTGCCGCCCAGCGCAGGATCGCCGCCCGGAATGACGTTGGCGGCAACGCCCGGAATGATCTGCTCTTGGCCATAAGGGGCAATGGCCCCGGCAAAGATCGCAAAGATCGCATAAATCAGGATCGTGAGGATACCAAACGAGGCGGTCAGCGGCATGGACCGGAACAGCTTTTTCGTGCCCGCCGTTCCGACGTTCCGACCAAGCAAGCGGAAGGCCCAGGCAGCCACAGCGAAGATGATGAAGCCTTCGATCGCGATGCGCAGGAAGAAGAATTTGTTTGCAATGGCCTGATCTTCGCTGCGCCCCTGCATATAAGCCCACGCCAGCCAAGCCAGAACCGCAACGGCCAGAACATAGCCGTAAGCCACACCATACGGCATATCGCGGAACCTGGGCGCATTGCCGGTTACGGCCTGCCCTGCAAAACGAAAACCCCACGCCACAATGGCCATGCCCACCAGTGCTGCGACAAACCAGATCATTTCGGATGCCTCAGACGCGGGTTGGACAGGATCGACATAATATCAGCGGTCAGGTTTAACAGGATAAAGGCGGTCGCAAAGATCAGGCAGCAGGCCTGCACGACCGGGATGTCACGGATTTTGACGCTATCGACAAACAACTGGCCGATACCGGGATACACAAAAACCACCTCGACGACGACGACACCGGTGATCAGATAAGCAAGGTTCAGGGCGATGACATTGATGATCGGGGCCAGCGCATTTGGCAGGGCATGCTTGACGATGACGCGCATCGGGGAAAGGCCCTTCAGCCGCGCCATCTCGATATAAGGTGACGCCAGCAAATTAATGATCGCCGCACGGGTCATCCGCATCATATGGGCAGTGACGACAAGGGTAAGCGTCAGCGCAGGCAGCATTGATTTCTCGACCCGTTCGCTAAAGGGCATGCCCTCAAAGATATTCGACAAGGACGGGAAGATCGGGTTCAGCACCGCAAGGAACAGGATCAGGATATAGGCCAGAAAGAATTCGGGGCTGGAAATTGACGAAAGGGTAAAAATATTCGTCGCCCGGTCAAAGACCGTATTGCGATACAGCGCCGCAAGAACACCCAGTATAATCGAAAATGGAACAGCAATCGCGGCTGTGATCATCGCAAGGAACATGGTGTTTGCGAAACGTGGCGCAATTTGCTGCGCCACTGTTGTCGCGCCCGATTCAGTGCCGGTAAAACTGGCAAAGTTAGCTTGCGCAAAACTCGACCCCAGATCGCCCCGCAGGGCACCGCCGAGCCACTCAAAATACCGGGTTACTAGTGGCTGATCAAGGCCAAGGTCCCTGCGGATTGACGCGACCGCCTCTGGCGTGGCGCCTTGACCCAGAATGGATTCCGCAAAGTCACCGGGCAACAAGTTGACCGCGATAAAAATCACAATCGACACAATCAGCAAAGTCAGCAGGCCCAGCGCAAGCCGCTGCAGAATAATCGTCAGGACATTGCCCAAAACTTAAGTTTTCCCCGTAGCTTGCGTAAAAGCTTAACGGCATATTTTCAACTGTAAAGCCTAAAGCCCCAGCGCATGACGCTGTGCGCCCATCATGTCCATCGTCCGCACAAGCTCTGCGCTGATCCCGGGTTCAGACAAGGCATGACCCGCCCGACCGATAAACGTCAGCCGTGATTTGGGCCACATATGTGATAGTTTATGCGCCGAAATGGGCGGGCAGATCATATCGTATCCGCCCTGCACGATGACGCCAGGCGTACGCGCGATCTTGGCCATCTGATCAGGATGTAGAATCTGCTGATCCTCGCCAAGAAACCCGCCATT
>CBDTVH010000036.1:0-10928 GCA_965363665.1 uncultured Yoonia sp.
ACTGTTCGAGCTTGATGAAGCCGCCAACAAGATCCGTGAAAAGGTTGATGGCGACGCGAACATCATTGTCGGCTCGACACTTGATCCGGGCATGGAAGGCAAGATGCGCGTGTCTGTCGTTGCAACGGGCATCGACGCGCTGGCGAAACAATCTGAAACGCCGGTTCCGCGCCGGTCGATGGCTGCACCATTGGCACCTGTTGCCGAAGTCGCCGCCACCGTGGAAGAGCAGCAGCATCAAGCACCAGCCGCTGTTGCAGCAAAGCCAGAACCGGCACCACAGCCTGTGGCGCAAGAACGCACATTGTTTGAAGACCTTGACGCGCGTGCTGAACCGGCTGCCGCGTATCAGCCCACACCGGCACCACAGCAGGCGGCCGCAGATGATCTGCCACCGCCAGCCTATACGCCGCGCGCCGAAGCAGCTTTGACAGAAGCGGACAACTTTGTTGCACCACGTGCCTCGGCACCAGGTACGCCATCACCCGAGGCACTGGCCCGCCTGCAGGCCGCCGTGAACCGTGTGCCAAATGGGCAAACGCCACGGCAGCAAGCGGCGCCAGCATCACCTACTGAAGCTGAAAAGCCTCGGTTTGGTATCAATTCCTTGATCAACCGGATGACGGGTGCGCAGGCTGAACATGCACCGCAACAATCAGCCCGCACACAGCCGCAAGTTACTGCGATCCATAAGGAAGCCGAGCAGAGCGACGATCAGGATAAGATCGAAATCCCGGCATTCCTGCGTCGTCAGGCAAATTAAGCTGCAACAATCTGTTGCAATGACGTAACGTCCACGAATTTGAGAAGGCCGCAATCATGCGGCCTTTTTCTATTGTTTTGAAGGCGTTAGATGTTCTGCCTTAGTCTTGCCACAGTTCCTGCCACAAGTGTTTCAGACCGTCGCAAAGAGTGAGTTGAGTGATCGGGTGCAGACCCCTAGTTGAAATGCAGAGGCAAAAAGCTGCAAAGGCGAAATAGGCGTGCAAACGACACTGAAATCCGACGTTGTATTTGAGGGCACAGGTTTGCACTCAGGCGAAGCCGTGCGTGTTGTTCTGCATCCTGCTGCGGCGAATACCGGCATTGTGTTTCGGCGCACTGACATCGCCGGGCGGCCCATGCTGCCCGCGCATTTTCGTGATGTGATCGTCTCGCCTCTCAATACGCGACTTAGCAACGCCGACGGCGTGACCGTATCGACGATTGAGCATTTGATGGCGGCCCTGGCCGGTTGTGGTGTGCACAACGCGCTGGTTGATGTCGATGGCCCCGAAGTGCCCATTCTTGACGGCAGTGCCGCAAGCTTTGTGCGCGGTATCGTTGCTGCGGGTCTGCGGCGGCTGTCTGCCCCTTTGCAAGCGATTGAGATCCTGCGCGAGGTCGAAGTATCCGAAGGCGACGCAACGGCCAAGCTGTCACCGGCCACCACGCTGCAAATTGATTTCGAGATTGAGTTTGCGGATGCTGCAATCGGGCGCCAGAAAAAAACGCTGAACATGGCCAATGGCGCCTTCGTGCGCGAGTTGTGTGACAGCCGCACGTTCTGCCGGTCAGCTGACGTGGATATGATGCGCGCGAATGGTCTGGCACTGGGTGGCACGGTCGACAACGCCGTTGTGGTTGATGGTGACAAGGTCCTGACACCCGGTGGTTTGCGCCACGCGGATGAGGCTGTGCGCCATAAAATGCTTGATGCATTGGGTGATCTTTACACTGCCGGTGCGCCTATTCTTGGGCGTTACACCGGTTCGCGCGCAGGGCATGCGATGACGAACAAGCTGTTGCGTGCACTTTTTGACCAGCCGGATGCATGGCGCTTTGTGCAATGTGACGCGAAAATTGCCGCGCGCCTGCCCGGTGTCGGCGTCAGTCTGGCCGACTTGGATGCTGTCGCTTAATTCAGCCCCACTGACAGTTGATCATCAAGGCGTCAAAAGGGCATTTTGCCCCCGATTTTTCTATGTTAGACCCGTCCTCAGCCGCTGCGGAAAATCCCATTGGCCAAGCAGTCAAGTGTGAGTGAGGACGCGAAAATGTCAGTCAAAGAGGGCAGAGCCAGCCGTCGGATGTTCCGTTTTGGCGCAGCCATCAGCCTGGCCGTTCTGGCGGCATGCGGAAATAGCGAAAGAGGCGGCGAGCCGCTTGATGACCTGAGCGCGCAGGCGATTTTTGAGCGCGGTGAGCGACAGATCGCAAGTGGAAACCCCGATGATGCGGCCTTCACCTTTGGCGAGATCGAGCGCCTTTACCCTTATTCCGAATTCGCACAGCGCGCGCTGATCATGCAGGCCTTTGCCTACCATCGCGACGAAGACTATCCAAACAGCCGGGCATCGGCACAGCGCTATCTTGATTTCTACCCCGCCGAGGAAGACGCCGCCTATGCCGCTTATCTTCTGGCGTTGTCCTATTACGATCAGATTGATGACGTCGGGCGCGATCAGGGCCTGACATTTCAGGCGCTGCAATCCTTGCGCCGCGTGATCGAACAATACCCCGACAGCGAATACGCCAGCACATCGGTGCTCAAGTTTGATCTGGCTTTCGATCATCTGGCCGCGAAGGAAATGGAAATCGGGCGGTACTATCTCAAACGTGGTAATTACGTGGCCGCAGCCAACAGGTTCCGTACCGTGGTTGAGGATTTTCAGACCACATCCCACACACCAGAGGCGCTGCATCGTCTGGTCGAAACCTATTTGTCCCTTGGACTGGTGGAAGAGGCGCAGACCGCAGGTGCGATCCTGGGCTTCAATTATCAATCCAGCGAATGGTACGAGGCCAGCTTCGCGCTTTTGACAGGTCAGGGTTTGTCGACAGATGCTGCTGGTGACAATTGGCTATCATCCATCTACCGGCAGGTGCTGCGTGGTGAGTGGCTGTAATTATCGCGGGGGCGTCCCCGCCCTTTGGGCTATGACATGCTTCGTGGCTTAGACATCAGGGATATGCTGATCATCGACAGGCTGGAACTTGCGTTTCAGCCCGGCCTGAATGTGCTGACCGGCGAAACCGGCGCGGGCAAATCCATTTTACTTGATGCGCTGGGTTTTGTGTTGGGGTGGCGCGGTCGTGCCGAACTGGTGCGGCAGGGGGCCGACCAGGGCGAGGTGACTGCGTGGTTCGATCTGCCCTCTGACCATCCTGCCCATGCGGTGTTGCAAGAGGCGGGTATCAGCGCCGAGGATGAGCTGATCCTGCGCCGCATCAATACCCGTGACGGTCGCAAGACAGCCTGGATCAATGACCGCCGCGTCAGTGGTGAGGTGCTGCGCAATCTGTCCGAGACATTGGTGGAATTGCACGGCCAGCATGATGATCGGGGGTTGTTGAACCCGCGCGGCCACCGTACGATGCTGGATAGCTATGCTGGCTTGGATCCGCTTTTGGACAAGACCCGGCAGGCTTGGCGCGCATTGGCCACGGCCAAGCGGGATCTGGCCGCCGCGGAAGCAAGAATTGCAGAAGCGCGCGCCGAAGAAGATTTTCTGCGCCATGCGGTGTCGGAACTGGACAAGTTAGCGCCTGAAGAAGGTGAAGAAGCAACCCTCGATACGCAACGCCGCCTGATGCAGGCCGCCGAGAAAATCCGCGCTGATATCGCGAAAGCGGCGGAGGCGTTGGGATTGCAGGGTGCGGAAGGCATGATCGGGGATGCGTCGCGCTGGCTGCAAGGTGTCGCACGTGACGCAGAAGGCCGCCTGGATGACCCCCTCGAGGCATTGGAGCGTGTTCTTCTGGGCCTCGATGAAGCACAGCGCGGGGTTGCGGATTGTCTGGATGCTTTGTCCTTCAACACCTCTGATCTGGAAGATGTGGAAGAACGCCTGTTTGCCATTCGGGGCTTGGCACGCAAACACGGCGTTCTGCCGGATGACTTGCGCAGCTTTGCCAATGACCTGCGTGGGCGTTTGGCAGTTCTGGATGATGGCGCCCGTGATTTGGCTGCTTTGCGGATAGCCGTCGAAACGGCGCAAGCCGATTATGCTGACGCTGCAACGACACTTCGCGCCAAGCGGCAGAAGGCGGCAAAGCAATTGGATGCCGCGATGGCCAAGGAACTTGCGCCGCTCAAGATGGAACGCGCGGTTTTTGCAACCATAATCAGTGCCGCCGAGCAACCTGGACCGGAAGGCACCGATGTTGTGGCGTTTACGGTGGCAACCAACCCCGGTGCCCCTGCGGGACCGCTGAACAAAATCGCCTCTGGCGGGGAATTGAGCCGCTTTCTCTTGGCGCTTAAAGTTTGCCTGACGCAGGACGCCAGCGGGCTGACCATGATCTTTGACGAAATTGACCGGGGTGTCGGTGGGGCGACCGCGGATGCTGTTGGGCGTCGTCTGGCCGAACTAGCCGCTGACGGGCAGGTACTTGTCGTAACACATTCACCACAGGTCGCGGCATTGGGCGGCCATCATTGGCGCGTGGAAAAACAGCAAACCCGCGATGAAACGCGATCAACCGTCGTCGCACTTGATGCAACGGCACGCGTGGATGAAATTGCAAGAATGCTGTCTGGTGACAAGGTGACCGAAGCGGCACGGGATGCCGCACGCGCGCTGATCAAAGCATAAAAAGTGGGCGTCGCAAAAAAGCGACGCCCTGAACTTTCACCGGTTACCAATCCCACTCATACCTGCGCATCTCGGCCACTCACCTCCTCAACGCGCATCGTTCATTTTGAGGCCAGAAAAGCCTCACTCATCAAAATAAGTACTTATTGCGATAATGCAGGTTAGTACTTAATCACTCACTAACCACAGAGGCATCACACACCTCTGAACATTACAATAGCAGCGCAGAGCGCATTCCATCAACCTGTACCAAAGTATGTCATTATTGCTGACATAACTATCAAGAGTTGATTGATTTTATCGAAAAATACCCAGTATTTGCGACGTAATTCGCCACAACGACACCAAAATGCCCCATGAAATCAGCCGTTGTCGTTTCAGCGTAGCAGGTGTGAACTATAACGATCAGTATAGTACGTCAGCGCGGATTTTATGACCTCATGCACTTATAGGTAGCACGAAAAGCCAGATCAGGCCGCCTTTGAACGCGGGACTTGCAGATCCGATACGGCTTTTGCCAAAGGCCGTGGCCGAAAACGAAAATCAGCGCATTCGGGATTTGCCATCCGATTTAATTGGAGTTTTTACTTGGAAGCGATCAGGGCATGAAATAGACCGAAAGGCGAAAGTGGGATATGCACCCTTCACCGAAATGATGATAGCGCAGGGCCGCTCGCAAGAAAGCAAACCGCATGGGCAAGCCAGTTAAAGCGTTGCTGCAGCAAGGGATGGCTGATGCAACACTGGCATGTCGCGATGCGGCAAGGGTCATGAAAACCCATGGCCCGACCCAAATCCAGTTCTGGTTTATCGCTTTGGCCATCGGAATTGCGGCAGGCTTTGCAGCCGTGGTTTTCCGGCTTGGTATCTATGCCATTCAAACCACCGCGTATGGCACGGACGATGTGCTGACCCTGCATTCCTTTGCGGCGGGTCTGGCATGGTATCAGATTTTGTTGATCCCGATCTGCGGTGGTCTGGTTGTTGGCCTTATTCTGGATCGGTTCACTGATGACGGGCGCGTGCGATCCGTGGCAGACGTGATCGAAGGCGCCGCCCTGTCAGAGGGGCGGGTAGAGGTCAGGCGGGGGTTGGCCTCTGCCGCGGCCTCTATGATTACGCTGTCAACCGGCGGATCGTCGGGCCGTGAAGGGCCTGTCGTACACCTTGCTGCGGTGATTTCGACGGCTATCTGCCGATGGATCAACGCCAACGGCATCACGGGGCGCGACCTGCTGGGCTGCGCTGTCGCAGCCGCCGTTTCGGCCAGTTTCAACGCCCCCATCGCAGGCGCCCTTTTCGCGTTGGAGGTCGTGCTGCGGCACTTTGCCGTCCATGCCTTCGCGCCCATCGTGATCGCGTCTGCCGCCGGGACAGTGATCAATCGGTTGATCTTTGGTGACGTCACTGAATTCACTTTGCCGGTGCAGAATGCGTTGGGGTTTTATGTTGAGCTGCCCGCATTCCTGATCCTGGGTCTGGTGTGTGGTCTGGTTGCGGTTGTCTTGATGAAGTCGATCTTCTGGGCCGAAGACATCGGCAATTATCTACAGCAAGAAACGGGTATCCCGCGCTATCTGCGACCTGCCGTTGCGGGGGCGCTTTTGGGTGGGCTGGCCATCTGGTGGCCGCATATCATCGGTGTCGGATATGAAACCACGTCGGCAGCTCTCACCGGTGAGTTGCTGCTGCACGAGGCCGTAGTCTTTGTTATCCTGAAGGTTATCGCTGTTGCGATCACGATGGGCGGGCGCATGGGTGGCGGTGTGTTTTCGCCGTCACTGATGGTGGGTGCGCTGACGGGGCTTGCCTTTGGTATCATCGCAACGGCCATCTTTCCAACCGTTTCAGGCAGCGGCACGCTTTACGCGCTTGCAGGGATGGGGGCGGTCGCGGCAGCCGTTCTTGGTGCGCCCATTTCAACGACGCTGATCGTTTTTGAACTGACGGGCGACTGGCAGACCGGTTTGGCGGTGATGGTCGCGGTGTCCCTTTCAACCGCCCTGTCGTCGCGGCTGGTTGATCGTTCGTTCTTCCTGACCCAATTGGAACGGCGCAATGTTCACCTTGCCGCTGGCCCGCAAGCGTATCTTCTGGCCACTTTCAAGGTGTCGTCGATCATGCGCGAAATGGACACCAACGATGCAGCCCCGGAAGACGCGTGTTGGGATCTGGTGCGCGACGGCGTCTATGTCGATGGAAACGCCACCCTGGAACAGGCCATGCCGATGTTTGACGGCGGCGGTCACCGTTTCATTCCGGTAGTCACACTTGGCGGTGAGGATACACCGCCCGAATTATGGGGCGCCTTATTTCAGGTCGATGCCTTGCGAGCGATGAACCGCGCCTTATCGGAAACAGCCGCAGAAGAGCACTCTTAAACCTGTTCTACCGCAACCTTTTCGGAATAGAACGCAAGGTGGTCCTTGATTGCCGCGACACCCTCTTTGGGGTCTTCATAAGACCATGCGGCATTCGGGATCGGCCCGCTTTTGGCTTCAATCGTGAAATAGTGCGCTTCGCCCTTGTAAGGGCATGTTGAAGTCAGGTCGGTCGGTTCCAGAAACGCCATGGCAAGATCCGCACGTGGAAAATAGATGACGGGCGGGTACTCACCCTCGACCAGCTCAAGCGCATTTGTGCTTTCGCCGATAACAGCGCCCGCCGCGCGCACGACCCAGGTGCCTGTTGCCGGACGAATTTTGATGTGATCGGCCATGGTGATATCCTTTACCTCAGGGTGGTCGACTGCCGGTAAGCCGGAGCAACCAAAATAATCCAAGTGACAGTTTGATGTCAGAGCGGCGCGCAGGCTTTGGTCAGCCATTCTCGCGTTTGCTCATCCAGTCGGTCAGCCAGAAGCGACAATGTATCGTTATGATAGCGATCAATCCAGTCCCGTTCTGCATTTCTCAAAAGCGTCGTGTCGATTAATCGGCGGTCAAACGGCACGTGTGTCAAAGTCTCAAACGACAGCATCTCGCGATCATCCGCACCCGCAAGGGCAGGGGCGTCTGTTACGACAATCAGATTTTCGATGCGAATGCCAAACTCACCCTCACGGTAGTACCCCGGTTCATTGGACAGGATCATGCCCTTTTCCAGCGCCACTTCGGACCGGCGTGAAATGCCCTGCGGCCCCTCATGCACGCTTAAATAGCTGCCGACACCGTGCCCTGTGCCGTGATCGTAATCTTGTCCGGCCATCCACAACGGCGCGCGCGCCAAGGCATCCAGATGCTGCCCGCCAACGCCCTTTGGAAAGCGGATGCGGCTGATCGCGATCATGCCTTGCAGAACACGGGTGTAGCAGGCTCTCTGCTCGTCGGTGGGTGTGCCGATGGCCATGGTGCGGGTGATATCGGTCGTGCCGTCGACATATTGCCCGCCACTATCGACCAGCAGCAGTTCACCTGGCGACACGGGGCGATTGGTCTTTTCGCTGACGCGGTAATGGACGATCGCACCGTTCGGACCGGCACCACAAATGGTTTCAAAGCTGATATCACGCAGCGCATTGGTCTGCCTGCGGAAATCTTCAAGGGCTTTGACCACATCAATCTCTGCCAAGCCTCCGCCGGGCGCTTTCGCGTCCAGCCATGCCAAAAAGCGTACCATTGCCACGGCGTCGCGCTTATGGGCCGCTTTGGCCCCCGCGATCTCCACTTCGTTCTTACGCGCCTTGGGCAGGATGCAGGGATCTTGCCCCTTAACTACTTCGCAACCGGCCTCCTTCAGGACCGTGACCACCTTGTCAGGGCAGGTGCGCTTGTCGATCAAAACCTTGCCCTGAAGTCCGGCAAGTGCTGGCAGAAAATCGGCAACATCACGGACCGTAACCTCAGACCCGAGGTGTGCCGCGATAGCTTCGGCTTTGCCCGGTCCCGCAAAGAGATCAACATGGCCGCTCTCGTACAAGATGGCAAAAGCCTGCGGCACCGGATTGCGCGCAATATCCGTCCCGCGGATATTCAGCAACCATGCGATACTGTCCGGCAATGTCAGCACCGCCGCAGTTTCCTTCATCTCTGCTGCCAGCCGCGCGCGCTTTGCGTCATGTGTCTCACCGGCATGTTCAAGCGTGTGCGCGGTAAACAATGCATCCGGTGGCGCCGGCTGATCGTCCCAAATCGCATCGACCAGATTTTCGGTCGCGATCAGTTCGAACCCGACCAGCTTCTCACGCAGCCCCGCAATCTCGGACACAGTGTGAAGCCAGGGGTCGTAGGCGAGTGTTCCACCATGCGGCAATCGCTCATTGAGCCACTCCGCAAGCTGTGTTTCAGGCCAGGGCACCGGAGTGAACACATCCGCCACTTGCGCACGCACCTGTACGCGGTAGCGGCCATCAATGAACACGCCTGCAACATCCCCCAAGACTGCACAGAAGCCGGCCGAGCCGGAAAACCCGGTCAACCATTCCAATCTGGCATCGCGCGGCGCGACATACTCGCCTTGATGGGCGTCCGCGCGGGGGACAAGGAATGCATCATAGCCCTCTTGCGCCATCAAGGCGCGCAAAGCCGCCAGTCTTGGCGGTCCCTGATCAGGTGAAGATTGTGCCTCAAACGTCTGAAACATATGTGAAACCAATCCTCTTTCTTCGTCCAATCAAACTTCCGCCGGAGGCATCAGGTGCCAGCAAGGCGCGCCTAGCTCAGCTTGCTTTGCGCATCCCAAGGACACGCGCACGCTTGCGTGGATCGCTGTCAAAGAGGCTCGCCAGTTGCTCGGTCATCGCTCCAGCCAGTTGCTCCACGTCCGTGATCGTCACCGCGCGCTCATAATAGCGCGTCACATCATGGCCGATCCCGATCGCCACCAGTTCAACCGCCTTGCGTTTTTCGACCATGGCAATCACGTCGCGCAGGTGTTTTTCCAGATAATTCGCAGGGTTAACGGACAGAGTTGAATCGTCTACAGGAGCACCATCCGAGATCACCATCAGGATCTTGCGCTGCTCTTGGCGGCCAACAATCCGGCGGTGCGCCCATTCCAGTGCCTCACCGTCAATGTTTTCCTTCAACAGGCCCTCTTTCATCATCAGACCCAGATTGGGCCGGGTCCGACGCCAGGGCGCGTCTGCGGATTTATAGATGATATGACGCAGGTCATTCAACCGACCCGGCGTTGCCTCGCGCCCCTCTGCCAGCCACTTTTCGCGGCTTTGCCCGCCTTTCCACGCCTTGGTCGTAAAGCCCAAAATCTCGACCTTCACGTCGCAGCGTTCCAGCGTGCGCGCCATGACGTCGGCACAAATCGCTGCAATGGAAATCGGGCGACCACGCATCGAACCCGAGTTGTCGAGCAACAGCGTCACGACCGTATCGCGAAAATCGGTATCTTTCTCAACCTTGAACGACAGCGGTGTGGTGGGCGAGGCAACGATGCGGGCCAAGCGCCCGGCATCCAGAATACCTTCTTCACGATCAAATTCCCAAGATCGGTTTTGTTGGGCCTGCAAGCGGCGTTGCAGTTTGTTGGCCAACCGGGATACGGCACCTTTCAGCGGCTCCAACTGCTGATCAAGATAGGCGCGCAGGCGTTCCAATTCGACAGGCTCGGCCAGATCCTCGGCCGAAATCTCTTCGTCGAACGCGGTCGTGAACACGCGGTAATCCGGGTCGGCATCGGAGACCGGTTGCGGGGCAGGCGGCTCTAGCGGCGCTTCGCCTTCGGGCATCTCGGCCTCTTCGCCCATTTCGGCGTCGGCCTGATCATCCATGCTGACCTGCGCCTGGCTGGCGTCCTGCTGGTCTTCCTGTGACTGCTCCGGCGTGCCTTCGGCCTCGTCCCCGTCGCTGTCATCGTCACCGGTGCTGTCGGGCTCTTCCTGATCGTCGTCAGACCCCTCTTCGGCTTCATCCTCTTGATCATCGTCAAGACTATCGGGGTCGTCGCCCAACTGATCGCCATACCCCATATCGCTGATCAACTGCCGGGCGAATTTGGCAAAGGCCTTTTGGTCGTTCAGCGTGTCAGACAAGCTTTCCAAGGTGTCGCCGCAATGATCCTCGATAAAGCCACGCCACAACTCCATCACGTTATCTGCGCCCTTGGGCAAATCCCGGCCGGTCGCCATGTTCCGGATCAGATACCCTGCAGCCACAGCCAAAGGCGCGTCAGCGGCTTGGGTGATCTGATCATACCCCTTGCGCATTGCTTCGCTGCCGATTTTGGCGTCGATGTTGCCGGCGGTGCCGGGCATGTATTCCGCGCCCACGGCTTCGATCCGGGCGGTTTCCATGGCCTCGTAAAGGTCCTGCGCCATCTGGCCCTGCGGCATGTACCGGGCCGACACCTTGGGATCATGAAACTTGTGCCGCAATGCAAAGGCATCGGCGGTGCCGC
>CBDTVH010000037.1:0-10859 GCA_965363665.1 uncultured Yoonia sp.
CCCGGCCATCATCAACACCGACCGGTCCCAGCCCGCACGGGCCGCAAACCCAAGTGCCAGAGTGGCAAGAACATAACCCACAAGATAGCCGCCAGTGCCGCCCATCATGTAGGTCAGGCCGGTATTGTCAGCAGCAGAGCCCGCAAACACATCAAAGCCCAATGCGCCAACGATCATGTAGCCAAGAATTGTCGCAAGCCCCAGACGCGGGCCATAGGTGGCACCGATGGTCAGCACCGCAAACGAGCCCATGGTGATTGGAACTGGCCACATCGGCACTTTGATCTTGGCCATGATCGCCAGAAACGCGATGCCCAGAACCACCATCGCGGCCTGCTTGACGCGCAATGCCGTACCTTCGACAGGGCCAAGGGCCTCTGTCAGAACTTTATCGTTGAGTGCGAGGGCCATGTGCCGCTCTCCCCTATTGTTTATTTCGTTGTAGTTTTATTGCCCATGCCGCGACGCGGCGCAAGCACGATGGCGCTAACGTGGCCGATAAGTCGAGGTTGAGACATAGTCCTTGCGCGGTCCCTTCACGGTCCAGACGGCTTTCCACTGCGGCCAGGCGGTGAAGTCATAGCGCACGGTATAGAAATCTTCGCCGCACGGATGATCGCTGCCTTCCGCGTGGCCTGCGGGCACAAACTGGTGAAAAGGACGCCCATCGTCGAATGTCACCACAACAGTATCGCGCTGAAATTCCCAAAGATAGCGGCGCGTCGCCTCTAGCCGGGCACCATTTTCAAGCGTCAGCGTACCAGCCTCATGATACATCAGATTGGCATCACCGATGGTGGTAAATGCAACCTGCCCTTCCAATGTCCCGTGCTGACCGTTCAGGTGATCGCGGATCATCCGCTGTAGGGTCCACTGACCCAAAAAATCTACCGCGCTGACCATCAAGACACCCCCAACATACCCATCTCTCCCTTGAGGGTTCCGCCCCCGCCCCTTATGACCCGTCAGGAATCCTCTGCCCACCCCTGACATGAAGGTGCCTGCCCATGATCCCTCGCTATTCTCGCCCGGAAATGACCGCCATTTGGGAGCCAGCCACCAAATTCCGCATCTGGTACGAGATCGAGGCACATGCTTGCGACGCACAAGCCGCCATTGGTGTGATCCCCAAGGAAAACGCTGAGGCGGTCTGGAAAGCCAAGGATGTTGAATTTGACGTCGCGCGCATTGATGAAATCGAGGCTGTCACCAAGCACGATGTCATCGCGTTCCTGACCCATCTGGCCGAGCACATCGGCGCAGACGACGCGCGTTTCGTGCATCAGGGCATGACGTCATCCGACGTGCTGGACACCACATTCAACCTGCAACTGGTGCGCGCCGCCGATCTGCTGATCGCCGACATGGACCGTGTGCTTGCGGCGTTGAAAACCCGCGCTTACGAGCACAAAGACACCGTTCGTATCGGCCGCAGCCATGGTATTCACGCCGAGCCCACGACGATGGGGCTGACCTTTGCCCGCTTTTATGCCGAAATGGACCGTGGCCGCGCCCGCCTTGTGAATGCACGCGAAGAAATCGCGACAGGTGCAATTTCAGGCGCGGTCGGCACTTTCGCCAACATCGACCCATCCGTCGAAGAACACGTTTGCGCGCGGCTGGGCCTCAAGCCTGAACCGATCAGCACCCAAGTCATCCCCCGCGACCGCCACGCCATGTTCTTTGCAACCCTGGGCGTGATCGCGTCCAGCATCGAAAACATCGCGACCGAAATCCGGCACATGCAACGCACCGAAGTGCTGGAAGCCGAAGAGTTCTTTTCCAAGGGTCAAAAAGGCTCGTCCGCGATGCCGCACAAACGCAACCCGGTCCTGACCGAAAATCTGACGGGTCTGGCCCGTCTGGTCCGCATGTCGGTTGTGCCTGCAATGGAAAACGTGGCGCTGTGGCATGAACGTGACATCAGCCACTCATCAGTAGAACGCGCCATCGGGCCCGATACGACCGTGACGCTGGACTTTGCGCTGAACCGTCTGGCAGGTGTTATCGAAAAGTTAGTAATTTACCCCGATAACATGCTGGCAAACATGAACAAATTTCGTGGGCTCATCATGTCGCAGCGGGTTCTGCTGGCCTTGACCCAGGCAGGTGTCAGCCGCGAAGACGCGTATAAACTGGTGCAACGCAACGCGATGAAGGTCTGGGAACAAGGAGCCGATTTCAAAACCGAGCTCCTTGCCGATGCGGACGTCTTAGACGCACTTTCCCCGGCAGAGATCGAAGAGAAATTCGATCTCGGGTATCACATGAAAAACGTTGATACGATTTTTGCGCGTGTCTTTGGGACACACTAGGGGGTTATCGACCCAAGAGCCCAACCAGAGGCTTTCAGATCTATATTGCAGCAGCCTCAGATCTTGGACGGTGCGTGAACCGCTTGCTGCTGCATGATATGCGCTGATTTTGGTAACGGCGTCACGGGGGGCGCTTTTTGTGACGCGCGGCGCACCGCCGGCATTGCCATTGCGACATAGCGACGATCATCATGCAGGTTCGTGTAAGGCTCGCCGATGATTTTCGCAGGATACCCCAGTTGGCGCAGCGTTCTGGCGAAAACCGGTGGACATAGTGCGATAATTTCGGTTGCACCCTGCGCCGTTGCTTGTTCGACGACACCGTCCAGCACCAGACCAAGACACGCCGACCGTTCGGCATGCGTGCCCAGCTGATCCGAGATCACGACTCGCGTTGCCTCCCATACGTTTGGCGTGACTTCCGCATGTGGAATAATGTCTGCCGGAATGCCGATCAACTTGCCGTCAACCGCGTCACGCAACATATAGGTATGTGATCCCCACTGCGCCGTCGTCGCCATGGCGCGCATGCCACCGACGACTTTCCCGTCCTTCAGCACAAGCGAGTAGTACGCCTTGGGGTTGTCGTACTGGTCCATCTCCACGTCATCGTCATGCGGAATGTCCCACCCCAGCTGATCCACAAAGAACTGCTTGCGAAGCGCAAGGAACTCAAAGAATGCTGAACCGTGCTTGTGAAGCTCTGTCAGGTTGAATGTAATCTTCTCCATGATTTTCCCTCTGGTTGTAGAATTTGCGGCGACGGCCCCCACCGACGCCATTGTTGAAGTTATCATAACGTCAACAATTTAGCTCTAATTGTTCAGAAGGAATAAAAAAAGGCTTATGTTTTCTTAGATTAAGCCGTATTGGTTCGCCAGGGCCGCCGCTTGCGTGCCTGTCTTTGCACCCAGTTTCAGCTTGGCATTTTTCAGGCGCTGCTTGACCGCACCTTCACTCACACTCAACTCAAACGCGATCTGCTTGAGGCGCTTGCCGTCCTTGACCATGCCCAAAGCTTCCAGTTCAGCTTTGGTCAGATTTGTCGGGGGTGCCGTCTCATTGTGGCGGCGCGTCAGATAGGCCAGCAACAGTTTCACTTCCAGATCGGTATATTCGCGATCAGAGCGTGTGAAGGACGCAAACGAACGTTGGGCATCGGCGTTGCTGTCAAAAACAGAGACAGTCACACCGTAGCGCATGCCGAATGTTTGCGCCTGCGCCATGATGCGCTTGGGATCGTCAGCCGCAAGCTCGGACCAACGGATTGTCCCGACGTTGCCATACGCCCATTTAACAACCGGATCAAAAAGCATGAACCGTTGCTTGGTATAGTGGCTGATCCACTCAGGTGGCAGGGCGTTCACTTCTTCCATCGGAAAAGCAAAGCCAATGCGCAGCGCGACATAATGGCCCGACGGGGCGAGCTGCCCAATCTCATCTGGACCTAGAAGTGTCGACATTCATTTACCTCAACGAGCCAATGTAATCAAAAGCTCTTGTTGCAACCACACGGTTCACACTAGTATGCGTGCACTTGTGAGTTACGCAGACTGTATTGTTATATTGTTTATTTTGGCAACCGGAAAGCGAGTGCTTTGTCATGGTTTCGACGCAATTTGAGATAAGTGAAACACTTGGACAGCTCAACAGACTTGCTCCCACGGGTTACGCGTTGGGTATGCATATTGAATATACGACACCGAAGTTCATGTTCCAGACCTATCCAAAGGCCTGGCTCGATTATTATTCGAGTAACGGATTGATCATGTCGGACCCGATGGTCGCCTGGGCCTTTCAAGAGGTTGGGGCCAAACGCTGGTCCGACCTGGATGACCCGGCAGGTGTCATGGTCAAAGCGGCCGAATTCGGGATGAAGTATGGATTGGTCGTTTCCATCGCTTCCGACGACAGCCGCAGCATTTGTGGTTTCGCAAATGCCGATCGCGAATTCAGCGACGATGAGATCGCGGAAATCGACGCAATAGTTGTCGACATGCACGACAACACCGCCGATACCGCAAAGCTCGATGACAAGACCGTCCAACAACTGAAAAGAATGTCGATTATGGTAACGCATCCAAGCGCATAAGGCGGATGGGATAACCAAACCTTTACGGTCTGCCGGTACTACGGCTGGTATGGATTTTCATGCTGCCCCCCTTTCGGACACTTCTCTGACACGTCGGCGCAAGGCGGCGATGATCATTCAGATGTTGCTTGAAGATGGCAACACGCTTTCGCTTGGCAAGCTGCCTGAAGCATTGCAACTGCGGTTAACGGATGAGTTGGGCACACTGCGCCTTGTCGATAAGGCAACGGTCGATGCCGTCGCACAAGAGTTCACGGCCGAGCTTGAGGCGGTTGGCCTGACAGCGCCCGGAACACGTGACGGTGCCATCACGGCACTTGCCGATCATCTTAGTCCGGTGTTGGCGGACACACTGCGCAGCCAGTTGGAAAGTGTGCGAAACGGCGATCACTGGCCCCTTGTGATCGACCTGAGTGTTGAGCGGATTCTTGCCATAATGCGCGCAGAAAGCACGGCAATCTGCGCCATCACCCTATCAAAACTACCGGTTGCAAAAGCAGCAGAGGTCCTTTCGAAAACGCCGGGGGAACGGGCACGCCGTATCACATACGCCATGTCCCAGACCGAGGATATCGCCCCCGATGCCGTCCGGCGGATTGGCATGTCTCTGGCACAGGATTACGGCCACCCTGCCGATCTTGCGTTTGACAAAGCGCCTGTGCAACGTCTGGGCGCGATCCTCAATTCCACCGTCACGGACACCCGCGAAGATGTGCTTGAGGGCCTGAATAACGAAGACCCGGATTTCGCAAGCAATGTGCGCAAGGCGATCTTCACCTTCAAGGACATCGCACCACGGGTCAAACCAACCGACATTCCAAACTGTATCCGCAATGTCGATGGCGACGTTCTGATCACCGCAATCGCAGCCGGTCTTGCCGGGGATGACGCACTTGTCACATCAGCGGAATTCATCCTCAGCAGCGTATCACAGCGCATGGCAAGCCAGTTACGTGAAGACGCCGAAGAGCGGGGGCGCATCAAAAAGGCCGATGCAGAAAAGGCGATGGCCGAAATCACGACGGCGATTCGCGAAATGGCGGATGGTGGCGTCATCACTCTGATTGATCCTGATGACGTAGACGAAAAAGAGGATGCCACAACGGACGAATAGTGATTCACCTGACGCAAAGAATGCATTAGACTTTGGTCATGACTGACACACCACCATTCGATGGCCGCCGTTGGCATGATATGGGCGGCACCGCCGCTGGCCGGATCCCGACCGACCAACATGATTTTTCGCTTTGGGAAAAACGCGTTGATGCGCTGATGATCATTGCTTCAAGCAAGGGGCATTTCACCGTTGATGGCCTGCGCCGTGTCCTGGAAGACATGGGTGAAGACGCCTTCGAAACGATGACCTATTATGAACGCTGGATCGCCTCGGTAAACCAGAACCTGATCGAAGCTGGCGTCTATACCACCTCCGAACTCGCTCAGCGCATGACTGAGGTCGCAGCACGCGGCCCGACATATGGCGAGGCCGCCAGTGAATGACCGCCAGTACCTTCGCGTCCGGGCCGACATGCCGCCCGGCCATGTCCGCACCCCCGCATATCTGCGTGGCAAGGTCGGCTGGGTCGAACGCACGCTTGGCCCCTTTCCCAACCCCGAACAGCTTGCCTATGGTCACAAAGGCGCGCCGCTTGCCGTGATGCGTCTGCGCTTTTCGATGGCAGAGGTCTGGGGCGACGCCGCCGCTGCGCCAGACGATACGATTGATGCCGAAATCTACAGCCACTGGCTTGAACCGGTAGAGGCCCCTCATGCCACATGATCACCACGACCATTTGTCACCTTCGGGACATCCCTATCGGCCAGATGATGACCATCCACTGACCTATTGGCAGCAAATGGAAATCGCCGTGCGCGAACTGCTGATCGAAAAGGGTGTGACCACCGCACAAGAGATCGCCGCACAAATTGATGCCATGGACGCGCGCAACCCGTCGCATGGTGCCGCCGTCGTGGCGCGCGCCTGGACAGACCCCGCGTTCCGCGATGCGCTTTTGGAAGATGCCAGCGCCGCCACCCGCGAGATGGGATTTGATATCGGCCCGATGCGCCTGATTGCTTTGGAAAACACGGCCAAGGAACACAACATCGTCGTGTGTACTTTATGTTCCTGCTACCCCCGCAACCTGCTGGGTTTGCCGCCCGATTGGTACAAATCCCGCGCCTATCGGTCCCGAACCGTCAAAGAACCACGCAAAGTGCTGGCTGAGTTCGGTGTGACTCTGTCTGATACAACCACCGTCCGCGTCCATGACAGTACGGCCGACATGCGCTATGTCGTGATCCCTGCCCGCCCTGCCGGCACCGACGGATGGAGTGCCGATGATCTTGCCAAGCTTGTCACGCGCGACAGCATGATCGGCACCGGCCTGGCCAAATCACCGGATGCTGCGTGACCGCGCAAACGGCCCCCGAAGGAACCAAAGCCGACTGGCTGGCAGACCGCGCCCTGCGCGGGCTGATCAACACATTGATGCGCCTGCCCTACGAAACGCGCGTCCCGATGATGGGAAGCGCACTGCGACGCGCGATTGGCCCCCTGACGGGATACCGGAAACGCGCCGAAGATAACCTTGCTTTGATCTATCCCGAGATGGGCGCGATTGATCGCCGCAAAGTGGCTGAGGCGTGCTGCGACAACTTCGGACGGACCATCATCGAAAACTACTCGTGGCAGGAATTCGGGCGCAAGCTGCAAGACGTCAAAGCGACTGGTGCAGGCATGGACGCGCTGTCAAAGGCGACAAAATCCAACCGCCCCGTCATCTTCGTAACGGCGCATTTCGGCAATCACGAAGCACCAAGGCATGTTCTGACAGCGATGGGACACACCATCGGAGGCCTCTACCGGCCGATGCAGAACGCATACTTCAACGATCATTACGCCAAGACGATGACATCCTGGGGCGGTCCGGTGTTCGCCCAGGGTCGGCGCGGAACAATGGGTTTTGTGCGGCATCTGCGTGGCGGTGGCTTGGGTACATTGCTTTATGATGTATCGGCGCCCGGCAAACGCCTGCCGTTTCTGGGTCGTCCGGCGCGCACCTCGTTGTCTGCCGCCGAGATCGCATTGAAACTGGATGCGATTGTCATTCCCTACTTCGGGATCAGGCAATCAGACGGGCTTTCGTTTCAAGTCGAAGTGGAGGCCCCGATTACGCCTGCCACGCCGGAACTCATGTTGATCGAAATGAATGCACGACTTGAAGCGCAGATCGCCCGGCACCCCGGACAGTGGTTCTGGGTCCATCGCCGCTGGAAGTAATCCGCAGGACTAGCGCAGTTCGGCGGCCCCAAGGATCGGGCCATTTGTCGCTTTTTGAATAATCACGACAATCGGGCTGTCACCTGCTGCATCAGCTTCCAGCGCCAGGGCAGATCGTCCGTCCCAGCGACCGATCACATCCCAGGACGTCACGATATTGCTATAGCTCAGGTCACGGCCAGCGTTTTCACCACGCACAATCGAAACGGTCGCTTCAGGCGTGTAGCGGACAAGCTGCACAACATAGTCGCCACGCGCACCCGGTGCCGCGCTGATGACCACATCGTCGCCACGCCGCGTCAGGTTCACATCAAACACATTGCCTTGTCGGCTATGCGCCTGAAGCGCGTCCATCACCTGAATGGGGCGTGACCCGACAACATGATCCACGCCGCCGATAATCATCTGCGGGGTATAGACGGTTGTCGCATTGGCGGCACGCGCATAGGCGTGTTGGCGGGCCGTATGTTCGGGGCGTCCAAAGATATCTTTCCAGCCGATATAATCCCAATAGTCCACATGCAGCGCCAGCGCGATGACATCGTCGCGCTTGGCCAGATCATGCAGCATCGCATCCGCAGGCGGGCAGGACGAACACCCCTGAGAGGTAAAAAGCTCGACCACCACAGGCCCATTCTGTGCGGCAGCCTGCGACGCGTTCAGCAGGCCGACAAATGACAAAAGTGCTAGAAGGGAACGCATGAGGGGCCTCGGGATTTGATATTCGTCTGATTGGTGTAGTCAGCTTTTCCTGAAATGACCAATCAACCAATTGCGAGTGCGAAGTTAACTTTGTTTCAGTTGCAAACGCCGTTGATCTTTATTGTGTGCAATAGTATACAACGCGCAAAAGTGCCGCCTTGCATGACGAATCTGCATGGTGCATCACCGAAATACAGCAGCCTTGCTTCCGCAAAAGCCACGAAAGGGAACGCCATGACGATTACAGTCGGCAAAGACACCGCAAACACCCGCAAGACCCTCAAAGTCGGTGACCAATCGGTCGCCTACTATTCGATCCCGGCGGCTGAGGCTGCGGGCCTGGGCGATTTCTCGAAATTGCCGGCGGCGCTGAAAGTGGTTCTTGAAAACCTGCTGCGCTTTGAAGACGACGGTTTCTCTGTCTCTGTCGATGACATCAAGGCCTTTTCCGAATGGGCCGAAAAAGGCGGCAAGAACCCACGTGAAATTGCCTACCGCCCTGCCCGCGTGCTGATGCAGGACTTCACCGGGGTGCCCGCGGTTGTTGACCTTGCCGCCATGCGTGACGGCATCGTGGCCTTGGGCGGCGACGCCCAGCAGATCAACCCGCTGAACCCTGTCGATCTGGTCATCGACCACTCGGTCATGATCGACGAATTCGGCAACCCACGTGCCTTCCAGATGAACGTGGACCGCGAATATGAGCGGAACATGGAACGCTACCAGTTCCTGAAATGGGGCCAGGGTGCTTTCAACAATTTCCGCGTGGTGCCACCGGGCACAGGCATCTGCCACCAGGTGAACCTTGAATATCTGGCCCAGACCGTCTGGACCGACAAGGACCAGAACGGCGAAGAAGTTGCCTACCCTGACACACTCGTCGGCACCGATAGCCACACCACCATGGTCAACGGTTTGGCCGTTCTGGGCTGGGGCGTCGGCGGGATCGAGGCGGAAGCGGCGATGCTAGGCCAGCCTGTGTCCATGCTGATCCCCGAAGTCGTCGGCTTTGAGCTGACAGGCGAAATGACCGAAGGCACCACAGGCACCGACCTTGTTCTGAAAGTGGTCGAAATGCTTCGCGAACTGGGCGTTGTCGGCAAGTTCGTCGAATTCTACGGCGCGGGCCTTGATGTGCTGCCACTGGCAGACCGCGCGACCATCGCCAACATGGCGCCGGAGTATGGCGCGACCTGCGGCTTCTTCCCCATCGACGGTGAAACCCTGCGCTACCTGCGCAACACGGGCCGCGACGAAAACCGCATCGCGCTGGTCGAAGCCTACGCCAAGGAAAACGGTTTCTGGCGCGACGAAAACTACGCGCCAATCTACACAGACACATTGACGCTTGATATGGGAACGGTCGTGCCTGCGATCTCTGGCCCCAAGCGGCCACAGGACCATATCGCACTGGATGTGGCCGGGACTGAATTTGGCAAATATGTCAAAGGCATCCGTGAAGGCAAAGACGCCAGCCACAATGCCGAAGTCCGTTGGGAAGGCGAAGGCGGTCAGCCCGAACCACAAAACATCCCCGGCGACGAAGGCCACCATCTTCGCGGCTATGTCGCAACCGAGGATGGCAACTATCAACTGCACGACGGGTCCATCGTGATCGCCTCGATCACCTCATGCACCAACACATCCAACCCCTACGTCATGATCGGCGCGGGCCTTGTGGCACGTAAAGCACGCGAACTTGGGTTGAACCGCAAGCCTTGGGTCAAGACATCGCTGGCACCCGGATCACAGGTGGTCAGCGAATATCTGGAAGCCGCAGGACTGCAAGAAGATCTGGATGCGATCGGCTTTAACCTTGTGGGCTACGGCTGCACAACCTGCATCGGCAACTCCGGCCCGCTGGAGCCCGAGATCAGCAAGGCCTCTGTCCTCTCTGGTAACCGCAACTTCGAAGGGCGGATTTCGCCCGATGTGCGCGCCAACTATCTGGCCTCACCGCCGTTGGTCGTGGCCTATGCGCTGGTGGGCGACATGAATGTCGACATCGCGCATGACCCCATCGGACAGGACAAGGACGGCAACGATGTCTACTTGAAAGACATCTGGCCCACCTCGGCCGAGATCAACGCATTGGTCGAGAAGACAGTGACCCGCGAGGCATTCATCAGCAAATACGCTGACGTCTTCAAAGGCGACGAAAAATGGCAGGCGGTCGAGACATCGACAGGCGAAACCTATGACTGGCCCGCCTCATCGACCTATGTGCAGAACCCGCCCTACTTCCAAGGCATGTCCAAGGACGCAGGCAAGATCGAAGACGTGAAAAACGCCAAGGTCCTTGCCGTGCTGGGCGACATGGTGACAACCGATCACATCAGCCCTGCCGGATCATTCAAGGACACGACCCCCGCGGGCCAGTACCTGCTGGAACGTCAGGTGCCGGTGCGCGAATTCAACTCCTACGGCTCGCGCCGCGGCAACCACGAGGTCATGATGCGCGGCACCT
>CBDTVH010000038.1:0-10806 GCA_965363665.1 uncultured Yoonia sp.
TTCTGGGATACGTTCCGCGAGGGGCCCCGCCTCAATACCGTCGAATATGCCTATCTGGCCGAGGAGATGGGGAAATCCCATCTGGCCGCCGAAGTCTTCAACTGCAACGCACCCGACACCGGCAACATGGAAGTCTTCGCCCGCTATGGCACGGAGGCGATGAAGGAACGGTGGCTCAAGCCACTGATGACTGGCACCATCCGGTCAGCTTACCTGATGACGGAACCCGATGTTGCCAGCTCTGATGCGACGAATATCGCGATGCGGTGCGAACGTGACCGAGACGATTATGTCCTGAACGGGCAGAAATGGTGGGCGACGGGTGCGGGTGATCCGCGCTGCGCGGTGCACATCGTGATGGTGCGCACGCGGCATGACGGGCCGAAACATCAGCAACATTCAATGATCGTGGTCCCTGCTGACACCCCCGGCATCACCAAACTGCGCGCAATGGAGGTATATGGCCACGATGATGCGCCGCACGGGCACATGCATTTTCGCTATGATGACGTGCGGGTGCCTGCCGAGAACCTTTTGCTGGGCGAAGGGCGGGGTTTCGAGATCGCGCAGGGACGGCTTGGGCCGGGGCGCATCCACCACTGCATGCGGGCGATTGGGCAAGCGGAAAAGGCGCTTGAGCTGCTATGCGAAAGATCTGTCGCCCGGCAGGCCTTTGGTAAACCACTGGCGCAACTTGGCGAAAACTTCGACATTATTGCCAAAGCACGCATGGATATCGAACAGGCGCGTCTATTGTGCCTGAAGGCGGCATGGATGATGGATCAGGGGGACAAACGCGCAGCGGCACCCTGGATCAGTCAGATCAAAGTCATCGCGCCGCAAGTGGCGCTGGACATCACCGACAAGGCGATTCAGATGTTCGGGGCGGCGGGGGTTTCACAGGATACGCCACTGGCCCGGCAATGGACGCAACTACGCACGCTCAGGTTGGCCGATGGACCAGATGCAGTGCATCGCCGACAGGTGGCAAGAGCGGAATTGGCAGCTTATGTGACCGGACAGAACAGTTCGTAAATCCGCTCAAGCAAAGGCCTGACACGCGGGTCATTCAACCGGTAACGCATACTGCGACCATCACGTTCGCAGGCCACCAGACCTTCGTTGCGCAGGCGCAAAAGCTGACCTGATACGTAGGATTGGCTGGCGCCAAGCGCCGTCTCAAGCTCGCTGACGGTCATATCGCCTGGCACCAAAGCGCATAAAATGCGCAAGCGTCCCGCATTCGACAAAGATTTGAGCAGGTCCGCTGCATCAGCGGCAGCGGCATCCATCGGGTCAGCAAGCGTTGCGATCGGATTTTCCATGGCAATTATATATCCTGTCGCATCATACATTTCAACATTGAAATGTGTTAGAAACCTACTATCTTAGTTCGCAAAGGAGATTCGATATGACACCAGATGTAAAAGCATTCTTCGACGAAGCAACCAACACTGTCTCATATGTAGTACGCGAGCCCGAGGGGCGCACCTGCGCTATCGTGGACAGCGTGCTTGATTACGATCAGGCCGCAGGCCGGACGAACACACAGTCAGCCGATGAAATCATCGCATGGATCAGGGCCGAAGACCTGCAGGTCGCATGGATCCTGGAAAGTCACGTTCACGCCGACCACCTGTCCGCCGCCCCCTATCTGCAAGAGCATCTCGGCGGCAAGATCGGGATCGGCGCGAATATCACGGTAGTTCAGGACACATTTGGCAAGGTCTTTAATGAAGGTACCGAATTCCAACGCGATGGATCGCAGTTTGACGCGCTATTCAAGGACGGCGACAGCTTTCACATCGGGCAAATGCGCGCTGATGTGCTGCACACACCCGGCCATACGCCAGCCTGCCTGACTTATGTGATCGGCGATGCCGCTTTCGTCGGCGACACGCTCTTCATGCCTGACTTTGGTACGGCGCGCTGCGACTTTCCGGGCGGATCGGCGGAAGATCTTTATGCCTCGATCCAGAAAATTCTGGCGCTGCCCGATGACACGCGCATTTTTGTGGGCCACGACTACAAGGCCCCGGGCCGCGATGAATTTGCTTGGGAAACCACCGTGGGTGAGCAAAAGGCACTGAACGTCCATATCGGCGAAGGACGCCCGATGGAAGAGTTCGTGGCAATGCGGCAGGAACGCGATGCCAAGCTGGGCATGCCGCGGCTGATCCTGCCGTCATTGCAGACAAACATGCGCGCGGGTCACCTTCCCGAGCCTGAGGACAACGGAAAAAGCTACTTCAAAGTGCCGATCAACGCGCTTTAGGAACACAACAGACAGAACTGGAATAAACCATGCCTATGGATTGGATCATGGGGCTCGCCGGTGGCGTGCTTATCGGAACGGCGGCGGCCATCTTCTTGCTCGTGAACGGGCGGATCATGGGGGCCTCGGGTATCATCGGCGGCCTTGTGGATGGCAGCGGGCGGCACGACTGGCTAGAGCGTGCCGCGCTGATTGCGGGCTTGCTTCTGGCGCCGGGGATCGCTGCGTTTGCAATCGGTGGCTCGGAGACGCACCTGACGGATAATTGGGCGGTCGTGATCGTGGCAGGTCTGCTTGTCGGTGTTGGCACGCGGATCGCCAATGGCTGTACGTCAGGCCACGGGGTATGCGGTATCTCGCGGCTTTCGCTGCGCGGCATCGTCGCCACGGCGTTCTATATTGGCGCGGGCGGTCTGACGATTGTGATCTTCAAACATGTGATGGGAGTAATCTGATGCGTGTTTTTGTATCATTTCTGGTGGGTGCAATCTTTGGGTTGGGCCTGTTGGTGTCCGGCATGACGGACACGACGAAAGTACAGGGCTGGCTTGATGTCTTTGGCAATTGGGACCCGACGCTGGCCTTTGTGATGGGTGGTGCGATCATTCCGATGGCGATCGCTTGGCGGGTCACAGTCGGGCGCAAACCGGTATTGGCTGATGCGTTTCCGGCGCAGCCGGAACAGAAGGTAGGACGCAACCTTGTGTTGGGCTCAACGCTCTTTGGCATGGGGTGGGGATTGTCCGGGCTTTGCCCCGGCCCTTCCATTGCATCTCTCAGCTTTGGCGGTCTTGGCGGGTTATTGTTCGTTATGTCCATGGTTGCCGGCATGATGGTCGCCCCAAGTCTTCGTAGACGGCTGGAACAAAACGCGGTGGCGGTTTAGGAAAGCGCATGGATATTCGAAAACTCAGCCCGAACTATGCCGTTTCGCCCCAGATTGATGCCGCCGATGTCGCGGCCATCGCCGAGGCGGGATTTAAGACCATCATTTGCAACAGACCCGATGCAGAGGTCCCACCCAGCCACCATGCCAGCGTGATCGAAACAGCGGCGCGTGATGCAGGCCTTGCGTTTGTGATCATCCCCGTGACCCATCAAGGGCTGAACATGGAAATGATCGCGGCACAAAAGGCCGCGTTGGATGGGTCTGACGGCCCGACCTTGGCTTATTGCGCGTCAGGCACCCGGTCGTCGATCGTCTGGGCACTGGGGCAAGCCAGCGAAATGTCTGCGGATGATATCCTGGCTGCGACATCTGCGGCTGGGTATGATCTGGGCGGTTTGCGTCCACAGATCGACGCATTGGCCAACCGTTAGAGCGCGTCCAGATCCGAAGGCAAGTCTGCGATCTGGTCCCCGAAGGCTAGGGGATCGGGCGACTGATCGAGTATGCTTGATAGGTCGCTGATCGGCTGGGGCGGTTCATCCATAACGCCGATTGCCATCGCGTCCGACGGCGGCATTGGACCGGGACCTGAAAGGTCTGCAAGCTGTGCCGCTGGCGCCGTTTCAAGCCGGACCGCGCGATAGCCGCCAATCTGCCCCAACTTGGCCTGCGCAACGACCTGACCATCGGGTGCCAGTAGGCGGACGGAACTGACAGAACACCCCGGCAGACGCAAAACAGAACCCACCTGCAATGCTTGCGCGGTGGCCAATGACACGGGAAAACGATGCAACAGTGCATCCAGGCAAGCTGGCGCATCCGCAATGTTGTCCTGCAGCGTGCCTGTCCAGTCAACGGCGGGCACTGGGGGCATTACCGCGACATCGTCACTTTGTACGATTGGCAAGGCTATCACCATCTGCGCTTGGCGCTCTGCCACACCAAGCTCCATGTTCAGCCGCACGACGCGGTATTCACGATCTTCCAGCACAAGCCCGGCAGCGCGCGTGTTTTGTATCTTTTCGCCGGGCGACACGCCATCAGCCCACCCTTCCAAAGGTGTATCCACAACAGCTGCCGGGAAGGCAGACAGAAACGCCGTCAGAAGCGGATCACACAGCATCTTGTCCGTGTGTGTCGGCGCGCGAAGGTCTGCCGGGGTCGCAAGAAGTGCGCCCATGGTTTCCATCTCAAGCACGGCAGCGCGCATTTCCATATCAAGCGCGATCAGGCCCGCAAGTAGACCCTGACGCTCCAATGCGACAAGCATCAGATCATCCGGCAACGATCCAAGCATATCGTCCAAACCGGTGACTTCTTCAGCCACGCCTTGAACCGTCAGCACCAGTCCCACGGTATCGTTCGCCGCTTTGGTCACAGCGAGGCGGACAGCACGGGACGAGGTGAGCGGATTGACCGCGGCCTCTTGCCCTTGCGGACGGATCAATCGCCGCAGCAATGTCGCTTGTGTGCTTTCAGTCATACGCCTGCCACTGAATTTATCCGGCAGTGATACGCACAAGTGGTTACGTTTTCTCTAACGACGCCGCAGCCTTCACGCGCGGCAACCGTACGCGAAATGCAGCCCCCTGGCTTTGCGGCACATAGGAGACCTCACCGCCCAGACGGTGCATCACCTCGCGGCAAATCGCCAAGCCAAGCCCGGCACCCCCGGCCTTTGATCCATCGGCAACACGTGAGAATTTTTCAAAGATCAGCTCGCGGTTCTCGGGGGAAATGCCGCTGCCATTGTCAATGAAGTCAACCACATAACCGTCTTCAATCGCACGCACGTCGATGCGCAACCTTGGCTGTTCAGCGTCGCAATACTTGCGGGCATTTGCAATGAGATTGATGAAGACCTGGGTCAAGCGATCAGTATCAGTGAAAAGGGTCAGCCCTTCGTTCTGTGGATCGCGTTCCACCGTCAGCACGCCATCATGCATGCCCGCAGCGCGCACCGCCCGATCCAAAAGGTCCGACAGTTGGCCTGTCTGCTCTCTCAGTTCGACCTGACCGTTTTCAAGGACCGACAGATCAAGCAGATCGTCCAGAAGACGCGTCAACCGAACGGCCTCATCATGGATGATACCGGCATAACGCCCCTGCTCTTCTTCCGTCATCTCGCCGTCGCGCAAGATGTCCGAGAATGAACGGATCGACGTCATGGGTGTGCGCAGTTCATGACTGATTTGACTGAGAAACGCATCTTTCTGAATGGATAGCGCTGTCAACTTGTCGTTCGCCGCCCGCAAGGCGCGTGCCGTGCGCTCTTGCTCTTGCGACTTGGCTTCCAGCCTGTTGGAGTATTCAAGAATTTGCGCCGCCTCATCTGCGACGGCAATCAGGTCTTCCACTGAAACGCTGCTGCCCTCGATCAGCTGTCCGATCATGGCGTGGGCGGTCGCCGCACCGACAGAGCCTGCCAGAACACGCTCAAGCTGTTCGATGAAATCGGGGGTCACTTCCGGCAGATAGCCCACCTTGCCTTGCCGCGCGGCTTCTTGGGTGAAAAGCGCCTGCGCTTCTTTGCTGCCCATGATCCGCTGCGCCATGATCAACAGATCCTCCGCCCCCGTCGCGGCACCGGACCAGGCAGGTGCTGCGTTTGAATGCTGGAAGACGTTCACGAATTGCGCGCCTTGCAGCCGTTCCAGCGGCGCGGGAAATGTCAGCAACGAGCAGACGATGAACATCGCCGTATTCAACAGCATCGACCACAGGATGCCATGCACCAACGGGTCCAGCCCCGTCACACCGAACAGCGCCTGCGGCCTCAGCCACGACCACCCGAAAAGCCCCTGCTCCAGTACGGCTTGGCTGATGATGGCATCGACCCCAAAGCTGGGCAGAAACAGCGTCCACATCCAGATCACAAGTCCCGTCAGCAGACCCGCGGCTGCACCAATGCCGGTGGCCCCCCGCCAGAAAATGCCACCGATCATTGCGGGCAGGATTTGCACAGCACCGGTAAAGGAAATGAGGCCGATCGCGGCAAGTGCCGTTCCGCCGCCTGACATCCGATAATAGAAAAACCCCAACCCCAGGATACCTGCCACCGACAGTCGCCGCGCCAACAGGATGACATGGCGCACATCACCCGACATGACCGCCTGCTGATTGGCTTGCAGGCTGAGCCAGATGGGCACGACAATGTGGTTTGATACCATCGTCGCCAAGGCAATCGTGGCGACGATGACCATTGATGTTGCAGACGAAAAGCCCCCAAGGAAAGACAACACCGCCAGGCCATCGCGTCCTTCGCTGAGAGGGACGGTCAGAACAAAGAGGTCCGGATTGCTTCCGGGGGGCAGCAGATCAAGCCCGACCACGGCAATCGGCACGACAAACAGGCTCATCATGAACAGATACAGCGGGAATGCCCAGCTTGCGATATGGAGGTGACGCTCGTCCGCGTTTTCGACGACCAGCACCTGAAACATACGCGGCAGGCACAGGAAAGCGGCACCTGACAGGAAAATCAGGCTGATCCAGCGGCCGCTGTCTTCGTTCCACAAAACGATGTCGGACTGATCTATCCGGTTCAGCATTTCGCCCGGCCCCCCGGCAATGCCCCAGACAACGAAGACACCGACGGCGACCAGTGCAAGAAGCTTTACAACCGCCTCGACCGCAATTGCGATGACGACACCGTGGTGCCGTTCATTCGCGTCCAGATTACGGGTGCCGAAGATCACCGTGAACACGGCAAGGCCAACAGCCACCCACATGGCGGTGACGACAAAATCGGGGCGGTCCCAACTGGCCCCTTCGCCTTGTGCGAAAACGGCAAACGAAAGGGTCACTGACTGCAACTGCAAAGCGATATAGGGGGTGGCCGCGATCACCGAGATCACGGTGACGATCATGCCCAGCTGTGTCGATTTCCCAAAACGCGATGACACAAGATCAGCAATCGACGTAATCCGCTGCGCCCGACCGATCCGAACAAGCCGTCGCAGCACCCACCACCAGCCGACCATCACAAGGGTCGGGCCAAGGTAGATGGTCACGAACTCCAACCCGGAACGCGCGGCATAGCCGACGGCGCCGTAGAACGTCCATGCGGTGCAATAGATGCTGAGTGAAAGCGTGTATATCCACGGCGAAGTCACCCAGTTTGAATGGCCGTTCGCGGCACGCCGCTCGGCAATGAAAGCGATGGCGAACAGAAAAACGACATAGCCCAGCGCCACAACGATAAGGGCGTTAAAGGACATCATTCCTCTGCGGCGTCCTTGGTCGACAATGATGCATCCGCACGCATCAAACCGGTCAGCACCGCGGTCAGGACGATCAACAGCATCCAGACGCCAAATATATAAAGCACGCCGGCAGAGCCTATTTGATCATTTGTATCGCCACCAACCCACGCAAGCGGGATTGCCCACAACACGACACCCAGAAATGGCACCAGCTTTGCCGCATCCCGCAACCGTCGTTGGCGGTAGCTGGCACGCTGCAAAAAAACCGGCACTGTGGGTTTGCGGCTCATGCCTCCATCAGATGGCGCACGTGGTCGCGCACCTCTGCGTTGGAAAATGGTTTTGTCATGAACAGGTTTGCACCCAATCGCATGGCCAGATCGCGGTCCTTGTCCTGTCCGCGTGCGGTCAACATCATCACTGGTGTCTGCTTGGTCAGATCATGACCACGCAGGTCACGCAGAATGTCAAAACCACTGCGCCCTGGAAGCATGACATCTAGGATGATCACGTCCGGCGGCAGCGCAAGAACCTTGTCCATCGCGGATGTTCCGTCTTCATGCGTGTGTACCGTCCATCCATCGCGGGACAGAATGAAGCTGATCGCCTCGATGATATTTGGCTCATCTTCGATCAGAAGGACACGTTTGCCCATCCCATCGCCTCCCCTTGCGACGTTCCCCTTTTGGTAAAGGGGCCTCCCTGAGATATAACTATCACGCCAAAGAGGAGAGCTGTCAAAGCTCAGTTTTTGCGCTCATGCCTTTGAGGGCCGGTTCACGGCGGCTGGTACAGTTGCTGCGGGGGCAAATCCGGCACGATATACCGACAGGATGCGGGGTTGTTGCAGGTTCGGGCGGATCGGGCATCACCAGCATCATGCTTTGCAAGACAGGCGGCGCGTCAAATGCCGTAGGGACAACGGCCTCGGCCAAAGCGAAGCATAGGAACCGGTTCGCATTCGGACCGGGCATGACGACGTCAAGCTTGATGGGCTGATGCGGCCTGCTCAGCGCACCATAAAGCGGCCAGAGCGGGCAGGCCCCGCCAGAACGCGGCATCGTAAACCCCGGAACGGATTTGATGAATGTCAAAGCGCCCGCGGCATCGCAGACGGCCAGCCCCATTGGCGGATGTCCCTTTTTTGGCGGCAGCTGCGCCAAGCGACGCATCACCAAGGGCAGCGAAACACCCAAAGCCTGTGCCATGAGCGCTGGATCATAATCGTATTTGCGGCACGCTTTCTCAAAACCCGGCAAAGGCAGTGCCGCGACATCCGCCGCATAGTTTTGCAGCACTTTCAGCAAGACGGTCCTTGCCGGCTCTTCCAGCTTCGTCTGCCGCACCACGACCGCGGGGTCCCCACCTTCTTCAAGGGCTGCAATGTGGAAACCGGTTTCTTCCAGATAGGCTTCGACCACCTCAAAGGGCGAACCTGACTGCTCCAACACGCCCTCGGGCGCATCGAGATAGGCAATAAGTGCCTCACTGCTGTCTGCCAGACGGACGCTGTCATTGTGAATGTTCTGGTGAAAGCGGCGTTGCCAATCCCGATCAAGTTCCTCGGGTCCGACAAGAATTGACGCAGATGACCTGATCGCGCTGACCGCGGAAATCACCTCGTGCAGCGATCCGGCCAGTTGCGGGTCATAGGCGATACGGTCGGTCAGAACACGGCCCCTTTCTTCCAGGGACGCAATCCTGCGCGCCTGTGCTGCGATCAGCGCGCCCCATCCGGGATATCGCGCGGCCAGCTCTTCCGCCCGATCCACCTCGGCGTTGCCGCCCATGGTTGCAGCTGCACTGCGCATCTGGTCAAGGGTTCCGGTATCGACACCGTCCGCCAAAAGCGCGGTGTCGACGTCAAGCACGCGGGCGAGATCTGTCAGCAGTTTTCCACCGATTCTGCGGCGATTGTGCTCGATCAGGTTTAAATAGGACGGTGAAATACCTACTGTTTCCGCCACGGCGGCTTGCTTCAACCCGCGATCCAGTCGCTTTTCGCGAATGCGCGAACCGGCAAGCCTTTGGTTGGACACTCTGAATTCCCCCATAGGTTTCAGTGGCTTTCTGCGGCTGCAGGAAAAAGCCTTTACTTAATTCCTTTCAAGGTTGTTCATAAATTTACAAATTAGTCCAGCCCTTCCAATGGTTTGTTGTCGATAAGACCAAGTGTCACCCAAAGTGTGCGGGTACTGTAAAGTGCTCGCGGGTTGGGCTTGGAGGCGCAACCGGCATTAATCTTTAGGGAGGATAATAATGTCCAAATCAAACTTCTCGCGTCGTGGCGTGCTCAAAACTGGTATGGTTGCCAGTGCTGGTCTTGCTCTGCCGCAGTATCTGCGCGCTGACGCCCACACCGGGTTTACCAACGCACCGGGCGACAGCGAAGTCATTCTTGGCTTCAACGTCCCACAGACAGGTCCATATGCCGACGAAGGTGCAGACGAACTGCGCGCCTTTGAACTGGCAGTCGAGCACCTGAACGGTGGCGGTGACGGCGGTATGCTGAACACCTTCTCGTCCAAGGTTCTGGACGGTACAGGTATTCTCGGCCGCGAGGTGAAATATGTCACTGGTGATACGCAGACGAAATCCGACGCGGCGCGGGCCTCTGCACGTTCCATGATCGAAAAAGATGGCGCCATCATGGTGTCCGGCGGTTCGTCCTCTGGTGTGGCCGTTGCCGTGCAGGCACTGTGCCAGGAAGCTGGCATTATCTTCATGGCGGGCCTGACTCACTCAAACGACACGACCGGAAAAGACAAGCGGGCCAATGGTTTCCGCCACTTCTTTAACTCATACATGTCCGGTGCGGCCCTTGCGCCAGTGCTGATGCAGCAGTACGGCACAGACCGTAAGGCGTATCACCTGACCGCGGACTATAACTGGGGTTACACGACACAGGAAGCTGTTCAGTCTTCGACCGAAGCACTGGGTTGGGAAACTGTGAACACGGTGCTGACACCGCTGACGCAGACCGACTTCTCGTCCTACATCGCACCTGTTCTGAACTCTGGGGCCGACGTTCTGGTTCTGAACCACTACGGCGGAAACATGGTGAACTCGCTGACCAACGCCGTGCAATTCGGCCTGCGTGAAGCATCTGCAAACGGCAAGAACTTCGAAATCGTCGTTCCGCTCTACTCAGAGCTGATGGCACGCGGTGCTGGCGCAAATATCGCCGGTATCTTCGGGTCTCAGAACTGGGACTGGAAACTGGAAAACCAGTTGGGTGATCGCTACTCAGGCACAAACGCGTTCGTGCAGGCATTCGGCACGAAGTACGGCTTCCCGCCAAGCCAGGCGGCGCACACATGCTATGTGCAGACGCTGCTTTATGCAGATGCGGTGACACGCGCCGGATCGTTCAACCCATGCGCCGTTGTCGAAGCCCTGGAAGGTTTCGAATTCGACGGTCTGGGCAACGGCCCAAC
>CBDTVH010000039.1:0-10622 GCA_965363665.1 uncultured Yoonia sp.
CATCGATGCATGGCAAATCGCGCGGCGCGGGCAACCGCTGGACCGCACTGCCTACGAGGCGTTCCTGCGCGAGATCGGCTATTTGCTGGAAGAGGGAGAAGATTTTGCCATTGAAACCGCCAACGTCGATCCAGAGATCGCAACGGTCCCCGGTCCGCAACTTGTGGTGCCGATTACCAACGCCCGCTTTGCGCTGAACGCAGCCAACGCCCGCTGGGGCAGCCTTTATGATGCATTCTATGGCACGGATGCGATGGGCGTGCAGCCACCGAAAGGCCCCTATGATCGCGGCCATGGTGCCCGCGTTGTCGCCCGCGCGCGGGTGTTTCTGGATGAGGCGTTTCCAATCGAAGGCACCAGCCACGCAGATGTCTCCCGCTACCATATCCGCGACGGTGCGTTGTTGGTCGACGATCAACCGCTCCGCCAGCCTGAAAAGTTCGTCGGCTATCGTGGCAACCCCAAGGCACCAGACGCGATCGTGCTGCGCAACAATGGCCTGCATGTCGAACTGATCTTTGATCGCGCGCATCCGATCGGCAGCCGTGACCAAGCTCTGCTGGCTGATGTGCGGCTTGAAAGTGCTGTCTCTGCCATCATGGATTGCGAAGACAGCGTCGCTTGCGTGGATGCAGAGGACAAGGTTGAAGCCTACAGCAATTGGCTTGGCTTGATGAAAGGCGATCTGTCAGCGGAATTTCAGAAAGGCGGCCAGACAATGACCCGCCGTTTGGCCGATGACATCACCTATACCGCACCGGATGGTGGTGAGCTGACACTGAAAGGGCGCGCGCTTTTGTGGATCCGCAATGTGGGCCACTTGATGACGAATCCCGCCATCCTTGACGCCAACGGTGATGAGGTTTTCGAGGGGCTGATGGACGCCATGATCACGGTGCTGATTGCGATGCATGATCTCAAGCGCGATGGCGGCAACTCTGCCCTTGGCTCGGTCTATGTGGTGAAGCCAAAGATGCACGGGCCAGATGAAGTTGCGATGACCAGCGACATTTTCAGCATGGTCGAAGATGCGCTGGGCCTGCCCCGAAACACCGTCAAGATCGGCATCATGGACGAAGAGCGCCGGACGACTGTGAACCTCAAGGAGTGTATTCGCGCGGCCAAGTCGCGGGTGGCGTTTATCAACACCGGTTTTCTTGATCGCACAGGCGATGAAATCCACACCTCGATGGAGGCCGGGCCATTCAGCCGCAAAGACTTTATCAAGCGCAAACAATGGATCGGTGCTTACGAGGATCAGAACGTCGATATTGGGCTGGAGTGCGGTTTGTCCGGCAAGGCCCAGATCGGCAAAGGCATGTGGGCGATGCCCGACCTGATGGCCGCGATGCTGGAACAAAAGATCGAGCATCCCAAGGCAGGCGCCAATTGCGCATGGGTACCCAGCCCCACGGCGGCAACGCTGCATGCGCTTCATTACCACAAGGTCGATGTGATGGCCGTGCAAGCCAAGCTGTTGAAAGGTGGACGCCGCGCCTATGTGTCCTCGATTCTGGATATCCCGCTGGCGCAATATCAGCGCTGGACGGATGCACAGAAACTCAAGGAAATCGAAAACAACGCCCAAGGTATTCTTGGGTATGTGGTGCGCTGGATTGATCAAGGCGTCGGCTGTTCCAAGGTGCCGGACATCAACAACGTGGGCCTGATGGAAGACCGCGCGACCTGTCGCATCTCAAGCCAGGCATTGGCCAACTGGCTGCACCATGATGTTGTCAGCGAAGAACAGGTGATGGACGCCATGCGCAAAATGGCCGCCGTTGTCGATGATCAGAACGCAGGTGATCCTGCCTATCGGCCGATGGCACCTGATTTCAACGGCATTGCGTTCCAGGCTGCGTGTGATCTGGTGTTCAAGGGGCGCGTCCAGCCGTCAGGCTATACGGAACCCGTCTTGCATCAACGTCGGCTCGAGCTGAAGGCGCAACGCAATCACTGAATTGAAAGGGAGAGACAAACATGGCTGAAATCTCGGCAAACAAGGCCCGCACGATTATTCGCAAGGCGCTGGCGAAAGGCGACGAGATGGGGTTCAAGCCGCTGTCCGTGGTCGTTCTTGACGCGGGCGGACACGTTAAAGCCTTTGAGCGCGCGGATGGCGCCGCACCCGGCCGTTTCGGCATCGCGCATGGCAAAGCTTATGGCGCGGTGATGCTGGGCATGGCGGGGTATACGGCGGGCAGGTTGTGCCTGTGCCGGGTGGCATTCTTGTGCGTGACAAGCGGGGCAATGTGATCGGGGCCGTGGGTGTGACGGGTGATACCTCGGACAACGATGTCGTCGCGGCAATGGCCGGGGTGGAAGCGGCCGGGCTGACCGGCGAGGCATAGTCGGGCGTTTGCGCATGGGCATTTGTAGATGGCCCATGCGCCGACCCATCTTTTCATGTCAGAAAATGAAGGCTAAACAAGGTGAAACCTGAAAGGATCACCAATGTCCCGGCCTGTTGTTGGTATTATTTCGAACTCGCATCTGATCAACGATCGCTACCTTGTGCAGGGGGCAGGGGCGATGAACGTCAAGGCATTGTCGCAGGTCTCTGGCGTGGTGCCGATGATTATCCCGGTTGATCCCGGCCTGATCCACATCGACGAGTTGCTGGCGACCTGTGACGGGTTCTACCTTCCCGGTGGCCGCCCGAACGTCCACCCCGAGGAATACGGCGAGGCAGAAACCGAGGCCCACGGCACGTTCGAGCGGAACCGCGACCGTGTCACCTTGCCCCTGATCCGCGCCTGCGTGACGCGGGGCCAGCCCGTCATGGGCATCTGCCTCGGGTTTCAGGAGATGAACGTGGCGATGGGTGGCACGCTCTATCCTGAAATCCGTGATCTGCCGGGGCGCGACAATCATCGGATGCCGCCTGACGGGACCATCGAAGAACAGTTCGCTCTGCGCCATGAAGTGACACTGACAAAGGGTGGCCCGTTCCATCGCATTTTCGGCAGCGACAATGTGATGACGAACACACTGCACGGACAGGGGATCAAGGAACCGGGGCCAAGGGTGGTGATTGACGGGCACGCACCCGATGGCACGCCAGAGGCGCTTTACATCAAAGATGCGCCGGGATTTGCGATGTCAGTGCAATGGCATCCTGAATGGAACGCCGATGCGGACCCGGTATCGCGTCCACTGTTCGAAGCCTTTGGCAATGCCTGCCGCAATTGGGCCGCAGGTGCTCTGCGCAAGGCCTGCTGACGGATCGGCAAACTGATTTGCATCAACCCGTTGTGGGATGTGCGTGTTAGACTGATCTGACCAGCAAGGAGTGTCCTGATGAATATTCTGATCGCCTACGCCTCGACCGAGGGGCAGACCCGCAAGATTGCCCGCTACGCGGCAGACTACTTGAACGGACAGGGGCATTCGGTGGAACTGGTCAGCGCCAAGGATGCACAGGATGCCGAATTGGCACGCTTTGACGCGGTGTTATTGGCCGGTTCCGTGCACGGTGGAAGGTATCAAAAACCGCTTGTGAAGCTTGCCAAGGAAAAGGCGGCGGCATTGTCGCAGGTCCGATCGGCCTTTCTGTCGGTGTCCTTGGCAGCGGCTGGCACGGATAGTGATGAATGGGCTGACCTGTCTGAATGCGTAAACCGCTTTGCCGAAAAAACCGGCTGGACGCCGCCAACGGTTATGCATGTTGCAGGTGCGTTTCGTTTCTCAGAGTATGATTTCTTCAAATCATGGGCGATGCGGTGGATTGCGTCGCAGAAGCAAGAGGATATCGACCCGCATCAGGACAAGGAATATACCGACTGGGCCGCATTGAAGAAGACGCTTGATCGGTGGCTTGCGGGTAAATAGGCAGCATAGGTTTGGTTGGACAACACCGATCAGATCCAAACCATCTAGCCCTTGATCTGTTCCAAAAGGGTCGGAATTTTATCTTTAAATCGAAAAAACCCGTGGGTGGCATGGGGCCACGCGGCAGTGTCGTAAGGCCGCACGATCTCAATAAGATTGACGCCTTTTACAGCGTCGCGCGTTGGACCAGTGGGTATGTATGACGTAACGATCTGTTCCAGATCATGCGCCTGCGCCCACTCCTTGATCGTATCAGCGGTCAGCTGTGTCACGGGACCAAGCCGATCTGAAAAACGGTGCGTGCAATCTGCCAGCCCGTCCTGCGCAAAAGTCGTGACCTGCGTACTGACGGCCAAAGGGCTGCGATATCGTGTTGCCTCTAGTGTTGCGACAGCAAGCGGCTTTACGCGATCCAGCAACCACCCCGGCGAAAGGTCCTCTTGCGTGATCAACAGTCCGGTTGGCAAGTTCGGGTCTATGACGCCCGAGACGGGCACTGGCCCGCGTGGTGGATGCGCGCTGCCTTCCAACGGGGCTGCGAATGTCGCCAGCCCGGTGGGCCGAAACCGTCCTTCGGTGTATTTCGAGATGTTGTCGGCACGCGCCAGATAGGTCTTTCCGATCGTCTGCAACCCGCCGACCCAGCGCCATGACAGCGTATTCGACGCAGGGTCGCCATCCAGCAGATGCCGCATGAAAAAATCGGCACCCAAGGTCCAGGGCAGGCGCAAGGTGAAAATCCAGATCGAGGCAAACCACATCCGGGCGTGATTGTGCAGATAACCGGTGTCGGTCAGTTGTCTGGCCCAGTGATCAAAGCAATCAATGCCGGTTTCACCCTTGCAGGCCGCTTCCCAGTCGCGCCGCAGCCCGCTTTCGGTTTGCACGCGGTTCAGCGCCGCTTGCAGATCAGAGCGGTACATCGTCCAGACGCTTGGGCGCAGTTCCAGCCAGCCCTTCCAATAGGTCCGCCAGAAAACCTCTTGAATGAATTTTTCTGCCGCCTTTTGACTGTGGCGGGCAAGGACGGCTTTCAGCACGGCCTCTTCGGTGATGATGCGATTACGAAGGTAGGGCGACAGGGTCGAGACATGCGCCAGATCATCGTAGTTGCGTTTACTGGCATAGTCGCGCCCCGCATGGGGGACAAAGTCATTCAGGCGCGCAAGGGCGGCGGTATAGCTGGGATCAAACATGTGCGCTGACGTAACCCGCCTGCCGGGGCTTTCAAGCGACAGTGCCGCGCAATTCCCCCTGCGCTCTTCTTGACACTTGCGGATGCGCGGGACAACGCTGCCGACATGATAGATTTTCGCCCAGTGGGATATGTGATCGGTCTGCTTGTGGCGTCGCTTGGGATCACCATGCTGGGCCCGCTGGCGGCTGATCTGCTTGCGGGCAACGGGCATTGGTTCGTCTTCTTCGAAAGCGCGATCATAACGATCCTGACCGGTGGGTTGATTGCATTGGCTTGTGCGAACGGGGTGTCGCAAGGGCTATCTCTGCGCCAGACATTCTTGCTGACGTCCCTGGTGTGGCTGACACTGCCTGTGTTCGGGGCTATTCCCTTTGTTCTGGGATCGACCGAAGCCGGTTTCACCGATGCATTCTTCGAAGCGATGTCAGGCCTGACCACCACAGGTGCGACGGTCCTTGGCAATCTTGAGGGGTTGCCTGACGGCCTCAAACTCTGGCGCGGGATGCTGCAATGGCTGGGTGGGGTCGGCATCATCGTTGTGGCTATGGTGTTTTTGCCTGAATTGCGCGTCGGTGGTATGCAGATATTCCGATCCGAGGGGTTTGATACAAGCGGTAAGATCCTGCCGCGTGCCGGCGAGATCGCAACCAGTATTTCATTCATCTATGTGGGCCTGACGATCGCCTGTATCGTGGCCTATTCGGCGACGGGGATGACTGGTTTTGATGCGATCGTGCATGCGATGACCACGGTATCGACGGGGGGAATGGCGAACTACGACGCGTCCTTTGCGACGTTCGGGGCAGGGGTGCATTATGCTGCCGTGATCTTCATGATCCTTGCCGCCCTGCCGTTCGTGCGTTTTGTTCAACTGATCGCCGGAACCGCCCAGCCGTTGTTCCAAGACAGCCAGATCAAGACGTTCCTGCTGATCGTCATCGTTTGCGTGCTTTTGATGACCTCATGGCTTTGGGGCCGGGGTGGGGCGATGACGGAAGCAGGATTTCGCGACGCGCTTTTTAATGTCACCTCGATCATGACCGGCACGGGATACGCCAGTGCCAACTATATGGCCTGGGGGACGTTTCCGGTGGTCATGTTCTTTCTGATAGGCCTGATCGGCGGTTGTGCGGGGTCGACTTCCTGTTCGATCAAAGTGTTCCGCTATCAATTGGTCTTTGCCGCGATCAAAAGCCAGATCAGGCAAATCCATTCGCCGCATGGTGTCTTCACCCCGCGCTATGATGGACGACCGATCAGCGAAGATGTCTTGAACTCGGTAATCGCCTTTCTGGTGGCCTTCATCCTGTCGCTGGGTGGTACGGCGGTGCTGCTTGGCCTGACGGGGCTTGATTTCATCACCTCCGTCTCCGGGGCCGCTGCCGCAATTGCCAATATCGGCCCCGGACTGGGGCTTGAGATCGGTCCGGCAGGCAATTACGCCAACATCAACGATACCGCAAAATGGATTTTGTCGATTGCCATGTTCGTGGGGCGATTGGAAATCATGGTCGTGCTGACGATCCTGTCCATCAAATTCTGGAGAAACTGAAGATGACGACCCGGCCGCTTGGTGCACAAATCTCTCATATGCTCAAGGATCGTGGGGTGGACACGATCTTTGGCATTCCCGGCGTACATAATCAGGAAATGTACCGCGGCATTGAAGAGGCCGGGATCATCCATGTGCTTGCGCGGCATGAACAGGGGGCGGGGTTCATGGCCGATGGCTATGCCCGCGCGACCGGCAAGGTCGGTGTTGCCTACGTCATTTCCGGGCCGGGCCTGTGCAATATCATGACACCAATGGGGCAGGCCTATTCGGACAGCGTGCCGATGCTGGTCATATCCTCGGTTCTGGATGAGTCAGAGGCCAAACGGGGTCAACTGCATCAGATGAAGGATCAGGAAGGTGCTGCCGCGACCGTCTGCGACTGGTCCGTGACCGCACGCTCAGCGGCGGCCAGCTATCAACTGATCGACCGCGCCCTGACCGAGCTTTTCACCGGCGTGCCGTCGCCCAAGCACATTCAAGTACCCATCGCCCAGCTTGAGGCCGCAGCACCCCCCGCACCCGAGCGCGCGGATGAATGGCCCTATCGCCCCGAAGCCGCACCGTTGCAGCGCATCGCCTTGATCGACCGGATCAATGCGTCCAAGCGCCCGCTGTTCATTTTTGGCGGCGGTGCCGCAGATGGTGTTGACCGTTGGATGCCGCATTTCCGGCGGCTGAATGCGGCGTCTTTCACCACCTACGCGGGGCGCGGGATCATACCTGATGACAGCCCTTTGCATTTTGGGGCGACGCTGGCGCGGCCCGGCAGCGAAGCGGTTATCGCGTCTGCCGATCTGGTCGTGGCTGTCGGCACGCGCCTGAGCGAAGTTGACCTATGGCGCGATCACCTGGGGCATAGGGCGCCACTGGTCCGCATTGACCTTGATCCTGAAAGTCTGTCCGACCGACATAACGCCGATACGCGTATTCTGGCGGATGCCAGCGCCCATCTGACGGAAAGCCTGATCCAGCTGGAATCGGTCAAGGAAACAACCTGGCGCGCCGAAGAGGTCGCCTCTACACGCGCCAAGTGGCGTGCCGAGATTGATGCCGAACGCCCCGGTATCCTGCCGGTGGCAAATGCGCTGAAAGAGGTCGTACCAGCCGACACGATGTTCTTTTCTGACATGACCCAATTCGCCTATGCCGCCAAAGAGGTTTACCCGATGGACCGGCCGGGCCACTGGCACCACCCCTTCGGCTTCGGTACGCTCGGCTATGCGCTGCCTGCCGCGATTGGTGGCAAGATCGGGGTGGGCGATCAGCCCGTCGTCGCGATATTGGGCGACTATGGTTTCCAGTATACCGTCCAAGAACTCGCCGTCGCGGTTGAGCTGGAACTCAGCCTGCCCATCATCATCTGGGACAACGGCAAGCTGGGCGAAATCGAAGACAGCATGGTCCGCGCTCAGATCGCGCCCAACGCGGTGGTGCAACGCAACCCTGATTTCCTGAAACTGGCCGAGGCTTATGGCGCCGTTGCCGTTCAGCCGGCAAATCTGAACCAGTTCAAATCAGCGGTCCAGCGCGCCCTGCATGCCAAAGGCCCGACGATCATCCGCGTCAAATCCGATATCGCACTTACCAGCAGCTGACCAATACCGCAAAATTCGCGCTTTTGCGTGACAGGGCCACGGACGAGATTGCAGGCGCAGAAGCGGTCGTTGCAGGCACGACGCCTTGCTCTTGCAGCAGGTCCGAAATGAGGGCGGCATCCAAAGCGAACTGCACATCGCCCGGGAACGCCTGAGCAACGCTGGTGTCATGCGGCAAAAGCATGCCCAGGACCGCGCCACTGGCGTCCAGGACCGGGCCGCCTGCATTGCTGGCGCGTGTTGCGACCGACAAACGGCTGCGCCGGTCATCGCCTTCCAGATCACGAATATCCTCTAAGATACCGAAGGTCACGGTGGGTGCGTTCAGCACCCCGTCAAATGGATATCCCGCAACGGCAATCTGATCTTTCAAACGGGGCAGGTCCGTCTGGAATGTCGCCACCTCAACAGGGGACAGCGGTTCCATTGGGCGCAACACGGTCACGCCGAGGTTTGCATCGGTCGCGATCACCTCTGCATTGGTTTCGCGATCAATGGTGATCCGATCGCATGCCTGGATTGCTTCCGACGTTGTTACCACGACACCATCATCCGACACATAAAAGCCTGAACGGGATAGCTTTGGTTGGCGCACGGCCAGACCTGACACCATATCAATCGCCTGATCTTCGCCGGGGGGTATCATGTTGGGATCAAGGATGCCGTCAAGCGGCTGAAAGCTGGACTGCATCACATCCAGAATCCGGGTGCGGCGGCGGTTATCGCCAGCGGGCCAAACCAGAACAAAGCCTTTGATTTCGCCGTTCTGCAAAGATGCGGTGGCAAAGGAATGACGTTCATCATCGACGCCTTCGATAAAGAACGCATTGCCTCTCAGCTGACGCGGCCCTTCCGGGGGCATCAGATCAAGCACCTGCAAAACCTCGAACAGACCGGACAGGCGCCCTGCGTCGCCGGGTTGGGAAATGAAAAGCACCTGCGCTGTCGGAAGTGAACTTTGGCCTTCGAATTTCGCAAATGGCGGTTGGTATTCCGAAAAGGCAACCACCGCGGTGGGCACCTGCATTTGAATGCCTGCGGTATCGTCGCGGATCAGTTGCATATCAACGTCTGCAAGCACGGCATTATACTGAAGCAGCAACTGTTCACGTTGCCGGGCGGTCAAGACACCTGTGGGTTCTTGTGCATAGGCCCCCTGCCACGCCTCCATCGCGCGGCGTGTCCCACGCCCGAATGCTCCATCAATTGCAGCATCGTAGAAACCGGCCCAACGCAGTGCCCGTTGCAGTTCTTCGCGCTCGGTCCGCGAAAGTGCGGCCTCGGACGCCCGTGCCTCGGGCAATGTCTCGAATGGGGCGGCCAGCTGGACTTGCGGCAATGCACTGAGTTCCGGTGTGTCTTCCGGCGCAACCGCGTCGCGCGATGCAGATGACCCGCCGCCAATCGGCCAGAACTGCTGCTCAAACCTGCGGCCATTCTGTAAATAACTGTCAGACGGGATTTGGCGGTTGCGCAGAAGGCGCGATAATTCCTGACGCGCAATGGTTTCGCTGTAAGGCCCCAGAACAATGCCATAAAATCCGCGACCCAGATAATACCCCTGCACATCATCGAAACGGCGGGCATAGAGGCGGGCACGCTCGGTCGCCTCGCTCAGGGTTTGGCGCGCTTCGATCTGTACCCAGAAACGATCCTGGGCCTGTGCCTGCATGGCAGACACACACAGAATAATACTGATGGCAAAAACCTTGAACATCGCAAACCCCGGCAAGAAAAACGCGCTTCAAGCGTTTGTTGGCGACCTGTGCTGCGGGGTGCAAGTCAAACTCTCGTTAAACGCGGCGGGACAGCGCAAAAAATCCACACCCGTTGCCCAATTGACCCTGTCCGCCCGGCACCCTATTGAACGGCCAAAGCATTCGAGGGCGCATCATGGCGGATAAACCACGCAGTTTTCAGGAAATCATCCTGCGGCTTCAGACATATTGGGCCGCCAAGGGCTGTGCGATCCTGCAACCCTACGACATGGAAGTCGGGGCGGGGACGTTCCACCCTGCCACAACCTTGCGGGCGCTGGGCACCAAACCTTGGGCGGCAGCTTACGTACAGCCCTCGCGCCGTCCGACGGATGGACGCTATGGCGAAAACCCCAACCGCTTGCAGCATTATTACCAATATCAGGTACTGATCAAACCATCGCCGCCGGACATGCAGGACTTCTATCTGGGCTCGCTTGAGGCGATCGGGATTGACGCCACCATGCATGACATCCGCTTTGTTGAGGATGACTGGGAAAGCCCGACGCTGGGCGCCTGGGGTCTTGGCTGGGAAGTCTGGTGCGACGGCATGGAAGTCAGCCAGTTCACCTATTTCCAGCAGGTCGGCGGGCATGATTGCCACCCCGTCTCGGGCGAGCTGACCTACGGGCTGGAACGGCTGGCCATGTATGTGCTGGGCGTGGACCATGTGATGGACATGCCCT
>CBDTVH010000040.1:0-10596 GCA_965363665.1 uncultured Yoonia sp.
GAGGATGATCCCCAGAAACGCGAGCGCGATCAAGACCGCGAACATCAGCGGATAGTCCCCGTTGGTTTCGCCTGATTTGAACAGTGCACCCAAACCTCGGCCATGGGGGCTGACGATCTCAACCAAGTTCGTGCCGATGAAGGCGAGGGTGGCCGAAACTTTCAGCGCGCCAAAGAACTCCGGCAGCGTTTTCGGCAGGGCGATTTTCACAAAGATCGTATAGCGCGATGCCCCCAGCGCACGCAGGATATCGCGGTATTCGGGTTCCAGCGTGGACAGGCCAATGCCGACCGATACCGCAATCGGAAAGAACGAGATCATGAAGGCCATCAGGATCGTGTTGAAATCGTGCTGGCCGATGAAAAGCAGTGAAATCACCGGGACCAGCGTCGCTTTCGGGATCGCGTTGAAGCCGATCAACAGCGGATAAAGCGCATCGCGGGCAATGCGTGAAAAGCCGATGATCATGCCGATGGCGGTGCCGACGATGACCGCGATGATCAGGCCCACCACCGTGCGCCAGAGCGTCTGCCAGCCCATCTCGATAAACAGCTCGCGGTACTTCCAGAACGCAGGCGGCAGGTCGGAGGGCGAGGCCATCTTGAAGTTGGGCCAGCCATTGGCCCAGACCAACAGCTCCCACAGCCCCAGAAACACAAGGATGGCGATGACCGGGGTGGCGATCTTGCTCAACATCAGTGAGCCTCCACTTCGCGGCCCTGGGCGATCTTGATCTGGTCGCGCAGCGTGTGCAGCATGTCGGCGGCCTTGGGCGTGAAGATGATGTCGAGCGTGCGGTCGTCGGGCAGGTCCACATCCATCACATATTGCGTGCGGGCAGGGCGCCCGGACAGGACGATCACCTGATCACCCAGAAACACGCTTTCGCGCAGGTCATGGGTGATCAGCACCGCGGTAAACGGCTCTGCATGGCGCAGGTCGCGCATGGTTTGCCAAAGGTCTTCGCGGGTGAAGGCATCGAGCGCGCCAAAGGGTTCGTCCATGATCAGCACATCTGGTTTGTGCACCAGTGACCGGCATAGCGACGCACGCTGGCGCATACCGCCAGAAAGCTCGGACGGGCGTTTGTTTTCAAACCCGACAAGCCCAACCATTTCAAGCAGTTCCATGGCGCGCTTGATGCGGTCCGCTCGCGGCATTCGGGGGGCGGCGATCTCCAAGGGCAGGATCACGTTATCAAGGATCGTGCGCCATTCCAGCAGGACCGGGTTCTGAAACGCCATGCCGACCGTTTTGCGCGGCCCCTTTACCAGCTCTCCGTGTAGCCAGACCTCGCCCTCGTCTGGCTTCATAAGCCCGGCAACCAGCCGCGTGAGCGTGGACTTGCCGCAGCCGGATGGACCGACGACAGCAGCGAACGTACCTTCCGGCACGGCAACGTCCAAGCCGTCCAACACCTCAAGCGGGCCGCTCGCGGTTTGGTAAGCGTGCTTGACGCCTTTGATTTCTATGAGATTTGCGATCTTTTTAGCCTTGAAAGAGTGGGCCGCCAACACTCTGGCGGCCCATGCTTTGGATACTATTTCAACATCAGCATTTCAGCGGCTGGCAAATAGCTACCGTCGAAATAGATGGCTGCGTCAGGCGCGATGTTGAAGTCATAGACGGACTTGGTCTGCTCAATCGCGTTCATCATCCGCGCCTCATCAATGCCACCCATGCCGTTGGCCATGACATAGTCAGTCAGCACATTGGCGTCGATCGCCATTTGCAGACGTTCGGTTTCCAAAGCGGCATCAGCGGCAGGGTTGCGTTCCAAAAGCGCCTCGATCGCTGCGTCCGGTGTGGCGATTGCATCTTTCCAGCCCTTTGCAACTGCGCCAAGGAAACCGGTGACCAATTCGGGATTTGCCGCGGCAAAATCCGTGTTCACAATGATCGCGTTGCCATAAAGATCGACGCCGTAGTCGGCCATCAGCAGAACCGAGATATCATCGGCAGGAATGCCCAGCCGCTTGAGGTTCAGCGTGGACGAGAATGAAAAACCAGTGATCGCGGCGACGTTGCCTTCGGCGAGCATCGGTTCGCGTGTTGGAAAGCCCACGGGTTCGACCGTAATGGCGTCCGTATCAATGCCCGTTTCGGCCGCGAAAATAGGGAACTGGGCCCAGGCACCATCGGGCGGCGGTGCACCGAGGACCTTGCCTTCAAGGTCGGCAGGGGTCTCGACACCCAGCGATTTGCGCCCGACGACGGCGAATGGCGGCTTGTCATAAACCATCATCACGGCTGTGACGGGGGCATCGGGATTCTGGTCAAGAAACCGCATCAGCGAATTGATGTCGGCAAAGCCAACGGGAAATGCGCCTGTGGCCACTTTCGGAATCGCATCAAGCGAACCTGCGCCTTCGCTGATCGTGACGTTCAGCCCGGCTTCCGCGAAATATCCGGCATCGAGCGCATGGAAATAAGGGGCGGCGGGCCCTTCAAATTTCCAATCCAACGCAAATGGCATGTCGGTTTCGGCCAGCGCAGGCGTGGCAAGCAGCGTCGCCGCCAGCGCGAGAAGGTTCTTGTCAAAAATCATACTGGTATCCCCTGTGTTTGTTGCTGTCTTCGACCTAGCAGTGGCAGCAGTCAGGGAACATGTTAGCGGCAATGGATGACGGCAATCTACAGATATTTGCGCGTGACTGCACAAAAAACATGCACTGCCTATTCAATCGCCACTTTATTTTGTCATCGGTTGAAACGGCTTAGCGCCATGTGCCTGTTTACATCCTTGTAAAGCAGATAGCGGAACTTGCCCGGACCGCCCGCATAACAGGCCTGCGGGCAGAACGCGCGCAGCCACATGTAATCGCCGGCCTCGACCTCGACCCAATCGTTGTTCAGCCGATAAACCGCTTTCCTTTCCAGCACATATAGCCCGTGTTCCATGACATGCGTTTCCAGGAAAGGGATGACCGCACCGGGTTCAAACGTCACGATGGTGACATGCATGTCGTGCCGCAAATCGGCGGGATCGACAAAGCGCGTGGTCGCCCATTTCCCGTCCGTGTCCGGCATGACCGTTGGGGCGACGTCGTTTTCATTCGTCACGATCACATCCGGCTCAGCCAGTCCGGCAACCGGTTCATAAGCCTTGCGTATCCAGTGAAAGCGCAGCATGGCGTCAGAGTGGTTATGCAAGGTCCAAGCAGCGGACGGGGGCAGATAGGCATAGCCGCCGGGTGCCAAATTATGTGTTGTGCCGTTCACCGTCAGGGTGGCGCTGCCGTCCACCACGAACAACACGGCCTGTGCGGATACGTCCGCGTCAGGATGGTCTGATCCGCCACCGGGCGCGACCTCCATGATATACTGCGAAAACGTCTCGGCAAAACCACTTAGGGGCCGTGCGATCACCCAAAGGCGCGTGTTTTCCCAAAACGGCAGATAGCTGGTGACGATATCGCGCATCGTGCCCTTTGGGATCACGGCATAGGCATCGGTAAAGATCGCACGGTCTGTCAAAAGCTGATCCTGACCGGGATGCCCCCCCGTGGGTGCAAAATACTTCCCTGACATGCATGCTCCTGACGTTTGATTTCCTTGACGAATATGGGGCGGTCAGCGCCCGCGTGCCATCCATGAAACCGCGACAGCACTTTTCAGTAGTTTTTGATAATGGGCGCAGTTTTACTTGTTATCGGCTTTAGATTTGGCGTCGCGCAAGCATTCATCGTTGCGCTTAAGCCGATCTTAATCGCTGTGCCTCATGAAAGCGCAATAGGTATTCTGAATATTGAGGTCGCCATGCGGTTCCATGCGTTGATGCGTTTGTCACGAAAACTACCCGCCATCATTGCCGCACTTTGTGTGACGGCAAGTGTCAGCATTGCGATCGTGGGGTATCTGGATTTCAAGGCAAATGTCACCCAGGAAACCCGCCGAAATCTTGAGGTTCTGACGCAAAGTCGCGGTGACGCATTATTATCTTGGTTCGACGGCCTTGAACGCGATGTCGCCTCTTTCGGGACCGACCCCAGTTTCGTCTCGGCCGTTAACGCACTTTCCAGTTCGTTCAATCTGATGATCGACAGTGACGGATTGCAGGCCGCTTACATCACGAATAATCCCAACCCGATTGGGCAACGCGACAGGCTGGATCAGCCTCCTGCCTCTATTCCATACCATTTTCAACATGCTCAGTTTCATCCGTATTTTCGGCAGATCAGGGATACCGTGGGCTACTATGATATTTTCCTGTTCAATCGTAACGGCGACCTTATCTACAGTGTCGCCAAGGAAGCGGATTTTGCCACCAATTTTGCAAACGGGACTTACGCGTCATCCGGGCTGGGCGATGCCTTTCAACGGGCCCTTGATGGGGATGTTGGCGAAGTGCATTTCGTCGATTTCACTTATTATACACCAAGTGCAGGGGCCGCGGCTGCATTTCTCGCGACCCCGGTGGTCGACCAGTCGGGCCAGATGATCGGCGTTGCGGCAGTGCAAATGCCATCTGACCAGATCGACGCTATTTTCAATCAGCAGTCAGGTTTGGGCCAAACAGGACAGGTTTATGTCGTCGGGTCAGATTTCCTGACCCGCAGCAAATCGCGGTTTGAGGACGGTGCGCCAGTTCTGACCGATGTGTCGGCCTTGAATCACGTGCGCGATGTTCTGGGTGGTGGGCAGGCTTTCCAAGGTGATGCGCTTAGTCTTTCGGATCAGCGGGTCCTGTCGAAAGGGGCGTTGATCAGCGTTTTTGATCAGCAATGGGCCGTTATGGGCGAAATTGCAGCAACAGAGGTGCAGGCACCGACCGTGCGGGCGCGCAACAAGATGATGTTGGTGACGATTATTGTGGCAGGGATCGGTGCGTTCCTGGGGTGGTTGACGGCACAGTCTGTTGTTCGACCTCTTGCGCGTCTTGGTATTGCTATGACGGATGTGTCGGAAAAATCCTATGACATCGACCTGTCGGATCAAAAACGCGGTGATGAAATCGGCCTTTTGTTTCAGAGCCTGGATACATTCCGGGCCAAGCTGCGGGCGTCGGACCAGGCAGAAGAGGACCGCCAGAATTTGCAGGCCAAGCAGGTGCAGGTGGTCAACAGGTTGAGTACTGCACTGACCAAACTGGCAGATGGCGATCTGACCCACCAAATTGGCACGCCATTTGAAGGCGAATACGATCAGCTTCGAAAGGACTTTAACCGGACGGTGGGCAATTTGAACGACACCATCGGTTCTGTCGTCATGCGGTCGGGTGCAATTCGCCAGCGATCTGCGGGGATGAGCAAATCCTCTGATGATCTGTCACGGCGGACCGAAAACCAGGCTGCGACCCTGGAAGAAACCGCCGCAGCACTGGACCAGATGACAGCGAACGTAAAATCGGCCGCCGAAGGTGCGCGACAGGTCAAGGATGTCGTGTCCAGCGCAAGGCAAGACGCCGACGAAAGTGAACCGGTGGTCCAAGACGCGGTGCGTGCAATGACCGAGATAGAGGGATCATCGCAGGAGATTTCGCAGATCATTGGTGTGATTGACGATATCGCGTTTCAAACTAATCTACTTGCGCTGAACGCAGGTGTCGAAGCCGCACGCGCGGGTGAAGCCGGACGCGGATTTGCCGTCGTTGCATCAGAAGTGCGCGCCTTGGCACAACGATCATCCGATGCGGCCAATCAGATCAAGTCATTGATCAGCGAAAGCTCTGGTCAGGTCGCGCGTGGTGTTGGCCTGGTGGGGCAGGCGGGTCAGGTGCTGACCAAAATTGCCAGCCACATCAATCATATTTTCGATCTTGTTGCAGAGATCGCGTCTGGCGCGGAAGAACAATCAATCGGCATCGGTGAGATTAATATCGGTGTGACGCAGCTTGATAAAGTGACGCAACAGAACGCTGCCATGGTCGAAGAAGCGACGGCAGGCAGTCATGCGCTGAGTAGCGATGCCTCTGAGTTGGAGGCACTGGTCAAGCGCTTTCGGCTTGATGAAACAAGGATGGGCGTTATGCCCGCGCCAGACAACATTGCAGAATTTGTTCCACAACGCAGCTCTCAGGCGCACAAGGAACCGCAATACAAAAAAAGACCTGCCGTGTCAGCAGCAGCAGGAGGGGCACTGGCGCAGAAGACGGATGATATGTGGCAGGATTTCTGAAACGCATGCAGCCAACCACCTAGTTGGCCCGTCTTTCGCAGCACCATCGACGGTGCAGTGCGGCAGCGAGTACCACAATAAAATAAGTAGCTTTGTGTAAAAATGGCTCCGACGGTAGGGATCGAACCTACGACCAATTGATTAACAGTCAACTGCTCTACCGCTGAGCTACGTCGGAACACTCGCGCCCATATAGCAATGCGATTCCGGGACGTCCAGAGGGTTTTGGCCAGTTTGTTGGAAACTTCTTTGAAAGCCTCGCGCTCACCCGGCAAGTGCAAAAACCGCAGTGGCACACAGCCGCGGGATGGCGGTGACTTTGCCACGTTGATGCAGGTCGATCAGATGAGCAAAGACGTTTCTTTGTGCTGCGCGCAACAAACTCTGTGGCACATCATGATAAACAGCAGCCGCAATCGCAGATGGCCGTGCCGGTCGCCGGGCAAGACAGCCGAGGATTTGCTCTTCACGCCCTTTGCGGTGCGCGATAAGCCAATCAATGCGCGCATCCGGATCAGAAATGGGTGCACCGTGACCGGGGTAATAGACCTTTGCATCATACTGCTTCATCCTTTCGCACGAGGTCATGAAATCCGTCAGATCCCCATCGGGGGGCGACACAAGAGAGCTGGCCCAACCCATCACATGGTCACCCGTAAAAATCGCATCGCCCCAGACAAAGCAAAGGTGATTGCCTATATGGCCTGGTGTGTGAACCGCGGTCAACTTGCCCCATGGTCCGGTCAGGACTTCGCCGTCGCGCAATGTGTGATCCGGCGTGAACCCATGGTCGATCCCCTCGCCGCCGCCGACAAGACCATCTTTTGCCAGTTGTTGCATAACGGCGCTGCGACCGGCAAGACTGTCGCCAAAAGCATGGATGGGCGCATTGGTTTTTGCTGAAAGGGCTGCGGCCAGTGGTGAATGATCCAGATGACTATGTGTCACTAGGATATGCGACACCGGACGCCCGTCAATCGCAGCTTCAAGTGCGTCCAGATGCGTGCTGTCGTCTGGCCCAGGGTCTATGATGGCGAGGGTGTCGCGACCAAGAAGATAGGTATTTGTGCCCAAATATGTCATCGCCGACGGATTGGGTGCCAACAGCAGTGTCAGATCAGCGGCCAATTTGAGCGGTTGCCCCGCGATCGGTTCAAAGGCCACGCTCACAATCGCTTTCCGTTTCCGGCCAGTACGGCTAGCTTGGCGCCATGTTCTTTGGATGGCTCAAGAAATATATGCCTCGTGGCATTTACGCCCGTGCGGCGCTTATTCTGGTCTTGCCGGTGCTGTTGCTGCAATTGCTTGTCTCGGTTGTGTTCATTCAGCGCCATTTTGAAGGTGTGACGCGCTTGATGACAAGTGCCGTGAACATCGAGTTGCGGTTTTTGATTGATACAGCCAATGCTGAACCTGATCTGGCGGCGGCACGTGCTGCCATAAAAAAAATCGACACGCCTTTGGAAATTGATACGGTGCTGCCAGCCGGTGATGTGATTGCCGACGACATCAAACCCTTTGTCGATTTGACTGGCGCAACCGTGATTGAAACCCTGCGAGACGGGATCGCGGACGTCCTTGCTGTGTCATTGGAGGACAGGCGCCGTGTTGTTGTATGGGCGGACACCCGTCATGGGCCGTTGAAGATGGAGTTGATGCGGCGGCGTGTATCGGCATCTAACCCGCATCAGCTGATCGTCATCATGGTGGTCCTGGGCGGATTGATGACCGCCATCGCCTATGTGTTTTTGCGCAATCAACTGCGTCCGATCAAACGGATGGCGCGCGCGGCAGCGGATTACGGCAAAGGCCGGATCACACCGTTCACACCGACAGGTGCCGTTGAGGTGCGCGCCGCTGGCATGGCTTTCCTTGAAATGCGCAACAGGTTGGAGCGTCAAACCCAAAGCCGCACGATGATGTTGTCGGGCGTCAGCCACGACCTGCGCACACCTTTGACCCGGATGCGGCTTGGCCTGTCGATGCTGGACCCGAAAGACGCCGCGCCGCTGGCCCATGACGTCGATGATATGGAACGGCTTTTGAATGCATTTCTGGATTTTGCCAGGACTGACGCCGGTGACAGTCTGGAACCGACCATTCCCGCGCAGATCGTGTATGCCGCGCTGGAGGATGCCAAACGGATGAACCAGAATGTGGCATTGGGCGCGATCGAAGGCCCGGATGAGCCGGTCAGCCTGCGCCCACTGGCGATCCGGCGTGCTTTGGACAACTTGATCGGGAATGCGCTGCGCTATGGCAATCGTGCAGAAATCGGGGTCAGCGTAACCGACCGCGCCGTCCGGTTCTGGGTCGAGGATGACGGCCCCGGCATTCCCCCCGACCGCTATGATGAGGCGCTGAGCCCCTTTGTGCGGCTGGACCCCGCACGCAATCAGGACATGGGCAGCGGCGTCGGGCTGGGCCTGTCGATCGTGGCTGATATCGCGCGGACCCATGGCGGTGTGCTACGTCTGGGTGAAAGCGACAGATTGGGAGGGTTGAAGGCCGAGGTCGTGCTGGCACGGTAGCCCCTTGTTGGATTATTGCTGCACCACTGCGTCGCTCCAGGCGCGCAAGAACGCGTCCCGGTTCAGCTGATCCAGATAAACCAAAAGCGCAGGGCCAAGGCGGATCGGGCCATAGGCGCGCCCCTCCGGCGTTTCGGCGGCCGCAAGTGGGGGCAGGGCCCAAACCGATGACGTCTCGCGCATCCCTTCCTGCAAAAGCCTGTCCAGAAATAGCGCGGCCCCCGCCGTTTCTGTCGCCGTCGCCGGAATAAGCGCGGTCCGCAGCATCACGGTGGCGTAGTCCTCAAGTTGCAGAATTTCGAGGCGGTTATCACGCGCGATCCTCTCGGCTGCATAGGACCCCAGCACGTTGTAGGCCAGGGTCAGGCGGCCCGCCGCCACATCGTCGATCATCTGTGCCGAGCAGCAATAAAGCTCTGTTCCGCGCAATCCCATCAATTCAGACAAGCGCCAGAAGGTATCGGAATTTCGCGCCTCCTGCGTGGCAAAAAGATAACCCAATCCGCTGGTGCGCACATCATAGGTGCCGATGGTGTTTTCAAAGGTTGCGGGGTTCTCCCTGAGAAGCGCGATCAGTTCCTGCCGTGTCTTGGGGCGCGCCAACCCCGCAAAACGGTCACGTGAAATCACGGCGACGGCGGGTTCAGCCGTGAAGGCAAAGACCTGATTGCGCCAACGCGCCCAGGCTGGCAATGCCTCCGTCACGGGTGAGGTATAGGGTTGCGCAAGGCCGTCGTTGGCCAGCTGAAATTGCAGGTCCATCGCCGATGACATCGCGACGTCAAAGACGCTGCCGGCCTTGAGTGCGGCATGAAGTTCGGCACTGGAGGTGACGTAATAGTCGATGCCGATCGCGGGGTTTTCGGCCTGAAACTGTAGAATAAAAGGCTCGAACACGGCAAGATCGCCGGTGGAAATCACCTTGATCACTGTGCCGGTTGTGCCGGGATAGCTTTTTCGATCCTCAAGCTCCAAAGCGGCCGATGGATGTGCAAACAACGCAAGGCAGACCGCTGTGATTATGCGGCAGGCAAGATCAGGGAAACGCATGCGCCTGCTCCATCATCGGGGGTTGAAAGTTCCAAGCGTCCACCATGTGCCACAAGCACCTCTTCTGCAATTGTAAGCCCAAGCCCTGAGCCTACGACCTGTTCGACGTTGCTTCCACGTTTGAACCGCCCTGTCAGTTCCGGGATGGAAATGGCCGAAAAACCGCGCCCGTGATCGCGCACGGTGAGACGCCACGCGGCAGTGTCCAGCCGGTCAAGTTTGATCGAAACGTCTGTTTCATCGGGTGAATATTTTACCGAATTATCCAGCACATTGCGCAAGGCGCTTTCCAGCAAGATCGCATCGCCAAGCACAATGGCGGGCCCCTGCGCGTTCAGGTCAAGTGCGATATCTTTCATTTCCGCGGTCGGTTGCAGCCCTTCGGTGACGCGGGCTGCCAGTTCAGCAAGGTCAACCCGCTCTTGCGCCAGCGTATCGGCGCGAAAGCTGACGGTGGCGTGGTCAAGAAGCTGGCTGGCCGAGCGCGAGCTTTCATCAACCGCGCGGATGATCCTGCGCAACATTTGCTTTTCATTGTCTTTCTCGAAAGTCTGAATGCCAAAGCGTACAAAGCTCTCGACGGTATGCAGGGCCAGTTCCGCCTGCGCACGCACGGTCGCCAAGGGGGTGCGGACGCGGTGCGCGGCCTCGGCGATGAATTCCTCGGACCGGCGAATGGATTGGCCCAGCCGCTCCATCAAACGGTTCAGCGCCACAACCAACGGCGAAAGCTCGTCAGGAACGTTACGCCGCAATGGCCGCAGGTCCGACGGCCCGCGCCGTGTTACGGCCTGCGCGAATGCGTTGAGGGGTTGCAGTGCATTGCCCGCCGCGAAAGCACCAAGGCCGACGGCAAGGATAAACAAGGCGACCGACAGGACCGCGGCTGTCTGCGACA
>CBDTVH010000041.1:0-10503 GCA_965363665.1 uncultured Yoonia sp.
CTGACTGTCGAGCGCCTTGAGTTCTTCGATCCGTTTCACGCCATGCATCACCGTGGTGTGGTCACGGCCACCGAACCGGCGCCCGATCTCTGGCAATGACCGGCTTGTCATCTGTTTGGCCAGATACATCGCGATCTGGCGCGGCCGCGCATAGTTGCGCACGCGCTTGGGGCCGATCATGTCGGACAGGCGAATGTTGTAATGCTCGGACACTTTACGCTGGATTTCTTCGACCGTGACCTTGCGATCAGAGGCTTTCAACACATCCGACAGGCAATCCTGCGTCAGTTCCAGCGTGATTTCGCGGCCAACAAGAGAGGCGAAAGCGAAAAGACGGGTCAACGCGCCCTCAAGCACACGAACGTTGGTTGAGATACGATGCGCAAGGAATTCGAGCACACCATCTGCGATCTCAAGCTCTGGGTACTGCGCGGCATAGACATCGACCTTGGATTGCAGGATGCCCAGGCGCAGTTCGTAATCGGTGGGGTGCAGGTCAACGACCAGACCACATTGCAGGCGCGATTTGATGCGTTCTTCTAGATCCTTGATTTCACCCGGCGCACGGTCGGCCGAGATGATGATCTGCTTTTGGCCATCGACCAGAGCGTTGAACGTGTGAAAGAATTCTTCCTGCGTGCTGTCCTTGCCACCGATGAACTGGACGTCATCAACCATCAGCACATCGACGGAACGAAAAAGCTGTTTGAAATCCATCATCTTGCGTTCGCGCAGGGCGGTGATGAAGCGGTACATGAATTGTTCGGCAGACAGATAAAGCACGTTCAATTCGGGCGAGCGTTCTTTCAGCTCGTGCGCGATGGCGTGCATCAGGTGGGTCTTACCCAGACCGACGCCACCATACAGAAACAGCGGGTTGAACGTCACGGGGCCACCTTCGGCGACGCGGCGCGCGGCGGCATGGGCCAGCTCGTTCGGTTTGCCGACAACAAATGTGTCAAAGGTAAATCGTGCATCAAGCGGCGCACCGGCTGCCGCATCGGTGCCTGTAGGCTTGACCGCGGGCTTTGACTTGCCTGCGGGACGCGCCTGGCTGGGAACGCGGAATTGCAGGCGTTGGACGTCTTCACCCGCTTTGTTCATGTGATAGATGATCTGGTCGCCAAAGTTCTGCGACACGTAGTTTCCAATGAAATTGGTCGGTACATCAAAGATCGCTACGCCATCCGACAACTGGGTAAATTCGAGGGGCTCAATCCAGCTGGAATAGCTATTTGCACCCAAAGCGCCCTTTAGCGCGCTTAAAACCTTTGCCCATATATCGTTGGTCATTTTTTACCTTTGTCCCAAAAACTTGCCGTATCACCTTTTGGTGCGCATCGGCGCACCGCGACACAAAGACCGGGACAAAGAAACCATGCCGCTCAGGTTGCCCAACCTGACCGAATGGCCCTTCATCCAAAACCATAGACCGCAGCACGTAACATGCATCTTTTGGATGCAGGTCAGCGCCAATCGGCAGCTAAAGGGCCACAAACAGCAGCCAAGATCAGGGAGCAGACCCTGACCTGGACGCAGACACAACTTGGGCGCGGTTTTACGTAGCTTTTGCTACTTTTGCCTTGCCACCATTGCATGAAGTTGGCTTCATCAACTGACAGTTCAACCATGCCGCAAAGCGCAGTTATCGGGTCAGTACTGATGCAAACTCCCTCATGTCCCCCCGGAACGATGTGAATCGCATGGTCAAGGTAGCAAGGGGTTTGGGGCCGCTTCAATACAACATCGCGCTTGACTCAGCGATTGTCGAAAAAGAATCTATCGGCCCTTTGAAATGGCTGGATTTCTGCGCAGCCAGACCACAGTAGGACAAAAAAAGCGCGCCCTGTTTGGACGCGCTTGAATTTTTGGTTTTCCGCCGATTTTGACAGAATCAGCCGATTGCTTTGACCCGTGAAGACAGGCGCGACATTTTCCGCGCTGCTGTGTTCTTGTGCATGACACCTTTGGTGACGCCGCGCATCAGTTCTGGCTGTGCGGTCTTCAGTGCCTCTGCGGCTGCCTTTTGGTCGCCGGAGGCGATCGCCTCTTCCACGGCGCGCAGATATGTGCGGATGCGCGAGCGACGCATCTTGTTGACTGCAAAGCGTGCTGCGTTCTGACGGGCGCGTTTTTTTGCCTGTGGTGTATTTGCCATGTGTTCGTTTCCTACGTCTGGGCCTGGTATGGGCCAAATTGAATATGGTCAGCGCAATAAGCCCAAGCCCCGGGTTTACGAACCGGATGATCTGGCCAAAGCGGGCCTCACGCGCATGTCTGCCGCGGCTGATAGGATAGTTTCGCCACGAAGGGAAGCCCAAAAAAGCTAGCGGTCCCGGAACTGCGGTTCGCGCTTTTCTGTGAAGGCTGCCATGCCCTCGGTTTGATCCTCTGTCGCGAAAAGCGAATGGAACAAGCGCCGTTCATAATTCAGCCCCTCGGCCAGCGTCGTTTCATAGGCGCGATCGACGGCATCCTTGGCCGCAAAAGTTGCGATCTGGGATTTTTCAGCGATCTTCTCTGCGGCGGCCTTGGCCTCGCTCAACAGCTTTTTGGCGGGCACCACGCGGCTGACAAGCCCGCTGCGTTCGGCCTCTTCGGCATCCATGAAGCGCCCGGTCAGATGCATATCCATCGACTTGGATTTACCGACAAAGCGGGTCAGGCGCTGCGTCCCGCCCAGCCCTGCGATCACGCCAAGGTTGATCTCTGGCTGCCCAAATTTCGCGTTGTCCGCCGCAATGATAAAGTCGCACATCATGGCCAATTCACATCCACCACCCAACGCATAGCCTGCAACGGCTGCGATGATCGGTTTGCGTATGCGGTTGAAGCGGTCGGTTTCGTTTTCAAAGAAGCGCTGGGTGTACATCTCGACGAACGTCTTGTCGGCCATCTCGGAAATATCCGCACCGGCGGCAAACGCCTTTTCGGACCCCGTAATGATGATGCAGCGGACCTTTTCGCTGTCGTCCGCTTCTTCCAGCGCCTCGCATAATTCGCCCAACAACTCACTGTTGAGCGCATTCATCGCGTCCGGTCGGTTCAGTGTGATCGTCGCGACATTGTCGCTGATATCCACGATAATCGTTTCATAGGCCATGCTGCCGTCCCTGTTGCCGCTGGTCAGACTTCAAGGGTTAGCAAAGCGTACGGGCGGATCAAGCTATCTTTGGCATTGCGGACAAAAGAAACTTGAGCGTCCTGATTGTACGATTCGCGTGATTGTCTTGTCACATCCGGGGGTTACGCACGGTTTGCCTTCGCGGTCGTAGACCTGAAAAACATGCTGGAAATAGCCCAACTCACCATCCGACTGCCGATAGTCGCGCAAAGACGAACCACCCGCAGCGATGGCTTCGGACAGAACGTCGCGAATAAGTGGCACAAGCGTGGCGATCCGCGCCGCGCTGATGCGCCCGGCTTTGCGGGCCGGATGGATACCTGCCCGAAACAGCACTTCGCAGACATATATATTGCCAAGGCCCGACACGATCCGTTGATCCAAAAGCGCCGATTTGATCGGGGTGTTGCGCCCCTTAAGTCGCCCGGTCAGGTAGGTTTCGTTGAAAGCATTGCCTAAAGGCTCTGGCCCCAGATCGCGGATCAGCCAGTGGTCGTCTTGCCGGGCCGTATCCATAAGGTCCATCGCGCCAAAACGCCGGGCATCATTGAAGGTAATGCGCGCGCCATCGTCCATATGAAAGACAACATGATCGTGCTTGGCAGGGGCCGGGTGCGGATGATGAAATTCACCCACCGTATGACCTGAAACCAACATGCGACCGGACATGCCCAGATGGATCAGCAAAGTCTCGGCGCTATCAAGATCCACCAGAATGTACTTTGACCGGCGGCGCAACCCCAACACCCGTTTGCCCGTCAGGCGCTGTGCCATCTGGTCAGGAAACGGCCAGCGCAAGTCCGGGCGGTTGACATTGGCCTGCGCGATGACATGCCCCTCCATGACGGGGGCGATGCCAGCTTTGACGGTTTCGACTTCGGGTAATTCGGGCATGATCACGCTTGATTATCTGTATTTGCGCCCCGCGCCTAGGGCCAAAGGCCCGCGCCGTGGCACATTGACAGTTTGTCTATCCGGCCGCTTGGGTATAACCCCGTCCGGGACAGTATTCAGGCGAAAGCATGACATGACCGACAAGCCAGAGACCACCACCCATTTCGGGTTTGAAACCGTGCGCGAAGATGAAAAGGCAGGCCGTGTGCAGGGTGTGTTCTCATCCGTGGCCAGCAAGTACGACATCATGAATGACGTGATGTCCGGCGGCGTTCACCGGATCTGGAAAGACGCGATGATGGATTGGCTTGCCCCGCGCCCCAGCCAGCGTTTGCTGGATGTGGCGGGTGGAACGGGCGATATCGCTTTCCGGTTTCTCAAACGTGCGGGGCGCGGCCATGCCACGGTGCTGGACCTGACCGAACCCATGCTGGTGGAAGGGCGCAAAAGGGCCGAGGCCGCGCAGATGTCCGACAGCCTGGACTGGGTTGTGGGTGACGCGATGGCGCTGCCGTTCGAGGCCAATACCTTTGACGTCTACACCATCAGCTTTGGCATCCGAAACGTGACCCGCCCGCAGGATGCATTGACCGAAGCCTACCGCGTTCTCAAACCCGGTGGTCGCCTGATGGTGCTGGAGTTCAGCCAACTGCCGAACCCAATGATGCAGGCAGCCTATGACGCCTATTCCTTCAACGTGATCCCCCGGATGGGGCAGATGATTGCGGGGGATCGTGACAGTTATCAATATCTGGTGGAATCCATCCGCAACTTCCCGGATCAGGACACCTTCCTTGGCATGGTGCGCGACGCGGGCTTTGGAAACGCGAAGTACCGGAACCTGACGATGGGCGTGGCGGCATTGCACTCAGGCTGGAAGCTCTGACATGCGCGGCCCTCACAATATCATACGCCTGATCCGCACGGGTGCCACACTTGAACGCACAGGTGCGATGAAAGTCGTGCTTGATGCATTCGATACGGGACCCTTGCTGCGTATCTTTTTCCGAACCGTTGTGTGGCCCTTTCAATGGCTGGGTTACAAAGGCGACGTAACGATGCCGCCTGCGGTCCGCGCGCTTACCGCGCTTGGGCCGGCCTACATCAAATTCGGGCAGGTCCTGTCCACCCGGCCCGACGTTGTCGGCGATGAACTCGCCGTGCAGTTGCGCGTATTGCAAGACAAGCTGCCGCCGTTTTCGATGGCAGAGGCCAAGAAAACAATCCAGTCAGAGCTTGGCAGTTCATTCGATCAGTTGTTTTCATCCTTTTCCGAGCCCGTCGCGGCGGCATCCTTGGCGCAGGTGCACAAGGCACATCTGGCGGATACGGGTGAGGCTGTTGCGGTCAAGATCCTACGGCCCGGGATCGAAAGGGCCTTTCGCACGGACATTGATGCATTCTATTTTGCCGCGCGCACGATCGAAGTATTGTCCCCGGCCTCGCGCCGGTTGCGCCCGATGGACGTGATCACCCATTTCGAAGGTGTGGTCATGGGCGAACTGGACTTGCGGCTTGAAAGCTCTGCCGCGGCCGAGTTCGCGGCCAACACAGGAAATGACACCGGTTTTCAGGTCCCAAAGGTCCGTTGGCATTTGTCGGGGCGTCGTGTCATGACGATGGACTGGGCGGAAGGCACCAATATCGGCGTGAATGATGCGCTGGACGCTGCCGGGCATAACCGTGTGGAATTGGCGACCCGTGTGCTGCAACTATTCCTGAACCACGCGCTGCGGGATGGCTATTTCCATGGCGACATGCATCAGGGCAACCTGAAGGTTGCACCAAACGGTGACATCATCGCCTATGATTTCGGGATCATGGGGCGGATTGATGAATATACGCGCCGGGTCTATGCCGAGATCCTGTTTGGTTTTATCCGCAAGGATTACCAACGCGTCGCCGAAGTGCATTTTGAGGCCGGTTATGTGCCCGCCGATCAGGATGTCGATGAATTTGCCCGCGCCCTGCGGGCGGTGGGTGAGCCGATTTTCGGCATGGACGCCAGCCGCATTTCAATGGCCCGCCTGCTGAGTTATCTCTTTGAAGTCACCGAGCGTTTCGGCATGGAAACCCGGACAGAGTTGATCCTGCTGCAACGTACGATGGTTGTTGTCGAAGGCGTCGCCCGCTCTCTGGATCCGCATATGAACATCTGGCAGGTCGCGAAGCCGGTCGTTGAAGATTATATCAAGCAAAGCATCGGTCCAAAGGCGCTATTGCGGGATTTGGCCATGACCGCGCGCATCCTTGCGCGGTTCGGCCCGCAGTTGCCGCGCCTGGCAGAAGATGCCTTGATCCGCTTGAACAACCCACCGCCACCACCAAAACCACAAAGACGCATCGCGCGACTGTCGTGGATGGCGCTGGGTGGTGTACTGGTTGGCGGTACCGTCTGGATCAGCACGCTGTTCTAGCCGCGGCCCTCTCGCAAAGCGGTGACCTGATCGCTTGCAACGCTGATGCCACCGGACAGGACCAGTGTCGTTTTCCCGTTTTCAAGGCGCACTTCATTGACGGTGCCGTAGGTTTCGACCGGGGTTTGCGCAATCACTTCGCCGTTCGAACTTGCGACAATTTCAAACTGATAGACCCCCGCAGGGAATGGCGCACCACTTGGGCTGACGCCTGCCCATTCCAGTGTCTCGACACCCGGCGCGATGGCCCGGCGCTGCACCTCATCGCCAGCTTCATTCCGCACGACAAGCTCTGCCGTGTCGGACGCAACGGCCGGTCCCGGCAACAATGTCAGTGGCTGTCCGTCGAAATAGGCTGGCGCGGTCGTGCGGACTTGCTTGCCCACAAGCGCCGCCATGTCGACCAATCCACCGGTATTCATCTGCGTTGTCAGGGACGTCAGCAAGTCATTGGTCAGCACAGCCTGTTCAACACCCGAAAACGTCGCAAGCTGCGTTGCATAGTCGGTCGAGTCGGTAGGATTGAGCGGGTCTTGATACTGCATTTGTGCCGTCAGCATCTTCAGGAACACTTCAAAATCAGAACTGATTTGTGTCGATGCATTCGACGCGACCGGGCCGGGTGACGTCACCGTCTGTTGGGTGGGTTGCGTAATTTCCATAGCCGCTCCTTAAATGCGTAGATCAAGGCCAGAACGGTTCTGTTCCGGCACGATGATGGGTGTGTCGGATGATGCCTGACCATCCGCCTCGGTTACCGGATCAGGCGGCGGCGTTTCGGGCCGCGCATCATCCTTCTGCTCTCCGAATGTGAAGGAAATTGACGTGTATCCAAGGTCTCGGAACTCTTGCGCCAATATATCCATGTGCCTGCGGAGCAGGTCCTGCGTTTCGGGCCGTTCCGCCAACACATTCAGCGTGATGGCGCCGTCACCTGCGGTGATATTCAACCTGACGCGCCCCAGTTCTTCGGGGTTAAGCGCGATTTCCGTCGCTTTCCCCCCGTTGTTTGTAATTGCCATGGCTATCGGTGTCGCCGCCTGCCGAGCAGTTTCGGGCGATGCAGTGGCAGGGGCCGTGCCCTGAACCGTGGGGGCCGGTGTATGGCGATCTGCGGCGACCGCGTTCGTCGTAATCTCTGCGTCGACAACTTTCAGGTTTTTCTCAGCAATGTCCTTCTGCGGCTGTCCGGCGACCTGCGCCAGCACAACCGCCGGAGGCTGCATTGGTACGCTGCCTTGCGCCCGGGGCGCAGGCGCCTCAGCGGCGGCAACCATGCGCGGCGATTCCTCGCGCCTTTGAGCTGCATTACCAGGGACGCTTAGCTCAGGCACGACCGGTCCCATTCGCTGATCGGCGACTTGTGCCTTCTTATTGTCTGGCGTCAGCTTATTGTCTGGCGTCAACATCCGCCCCGAACGCGGCGCTGCATTCTCCAATGCGGCCGTGTTTGCCTTGGCGATTTTGGCCTGAGCTTCACCGGCGTTCGTCAATGCTGCCTGCGGAATCCGTCCTTCAACAACAGATTGAGCCACCGACGAACGTTGGGTTTTCACGTCTGCCGTACCGGTGTCGACCTGCGCCGTGCCGGAAGGGCGCGCGTGCTGGCCGATAGACGAAAGATCCGCTTTGCCGGGCCCCTTCGCCACCCGCAAATCAGCCCCGGTTACGGGTACCTTTGTGTCAGGCTTTACGATTGCCACCTCGGCGCCAAGCTTTTCGAGGCCTGGCGACTCGAAAGCCTTGGAAGAGCCGACATACACCTTTTGATCATCTGTCTGCTGATCGCCGCGCGCAGGCATCTCTGACGCTACCTCCGCGTCAACCTCGGCATCTGCAAGAGCCGTTAGAACATCAGCCGCGACCGGCGTGCCATCTGACGCCATTGCAGGCGCCGCCATCAGATCACCGAACGCGGACCTTATGTCCCCCTCAACCGGAACATCCGATTTTTGACCGGTCGGTCCAGCGGGTTTAGCCGGTTCTGAAACTACGAAAGGAATCATCGGTTCTCCGAATGTGTTTTCTTGAAATCCCTTTCTGACTCAAAAAACTTACTGAATGTTTAGGACTGTCGGTCAATCTGATCCAATCACAGACCGGAGAATCCGATGACAATGATTCATGACCTGCCCCCGCCGCGCCCCACGCCAACCCTGCCCGACTATGCCAATGCAGATGCAAAGCTGCGTGATGCCGCGCAAAAGATGGAGGCTACTTTTCTGGCTGAAATGCTGAAGTCTGCCGGCGTCGGGGCACCCAGAGAAACATTTGGTGGCGGCGAGGGCGAAGAACATTTTTCGTCGTTTTTGCGTAATGCACAGGCAGAGGAAATGGTGAAGGCCGGTGGAATCGGGCTTGCCGAGGCGCTTTTTGAAGCGATGAAGGTGCGTAGCTTTGCCTGACCGACAGATAGCGCAGCTTCATCACGTGCTCGATCTTGAAAAACAGGCCCTTATGTCGGCTGAGTTTGAACCGCTTGGCGGTCTGCTACAGCAAAAAGAAGACCTGATAACGCAATTGTCACGCATGACGGTCGCCACGAAACTGATGCGTCCGATCCGGGCAAAAATGGACGAAAATCAGGCGCTACTTGCGGCGGCCATCAAAGGCGTTGCCGCCGCTGGTGAACGGCTGGCGGCAATGCAGAATGTACAGAACCGGCTAAGCATTTACGATCCGTCCGGCCGAAGGGATCTGGTACAGAATCACCAGCATAGTCTGGAAAAGAAGGCGTGATTTCAGTCAAATTCTCCGTATTTCCTGCGGTCGGATTAATGGGTTGTTCAGGCTAGCTTGGTTTACCGTTAGGCAACGCCAAAACGGCGCATCGAAAGAAAACGTCGGTGATCTTCGTCAGAATGACGGTTCAAACCGCAGAAAATCTGCGGGTTTCCCAACCAACCCGGTGCAAAGCGCCATAAACAAAGGGCCATAAATTATGTCCAGTATTCTGACGAACAACAGCGCGATGGTCGCGCTTCAAACACTCAAATCCATCAACAACGATCTGTCCAAAACCCAGTCAATGATTTCGACCGGTAAAGAGGTTGCTTCTGCGAAAGACAACTCTGCTGTCTGGGCGATTTCCAAGGTGATGGAATCCGATGTGAAAGGATTCAAAGCGATCTCTGAAAGCCTGTCATTGGGCGAATCTTCCGTTGCCGTGGCCCGAAACGGTGCCGAAACGGTGACAGACCTGCTGAACGACATGAAAGAAAAGATCGTTGCAGCGCAGGGTGAAAACGTCGACCGCACAAAGCTGCAGGCAGATGTCGAAGCGATCTCTGATCAGATTGCATCTGTTGTCGGCGCAGCACAGTTCAACGGGCTGAACATGCTGTCGGGGACTGACAGCGTGAACATCCTGTCGTCACTGGACCGCTCGAGCGATGGAACGGTGACATCTTCCAACATCTCCGTCGCTCGACAGGATCTCAGCACAGAAGCCGGGGTTTTCGGAACCGGTGCGTCGCTTGATGCCAACGTTACAACAACATTGGGTGGCAACCTTGCTGCGGACGGTACCGGCGATGCATTCTCCAATGGTGCAAACGTTTTGGAAGCAACTGTTGCAGGCACGATCGTTGCCGGCCAGACCTACAACTTCCAGGTATCAGGTGAAACGGTCAGCTTCACGACAACCACCACCGCGACAGATGATCTGGCGGCAGGCCTGACGGCCGCGATCAACGCAGCAGGTATCGAAGATATCACGGCATCAGTCGGTGCTTCCGTAATCAGCATCAGTTCTACTTCGAAATTTGATGATGTAACCGTGAATACAAGTGGAAACGGTGCCGCGACTTTTGCCCTGCAGGCAAATGGCGTGACAGCAGCGGCGGCGACAAACAATACCCAGACAATCGACGCCCGCGCATCAGAGCTTGAGTTTTCAACAACAGCTGGTGTTGCTGAGGGTGACGGTTACCGCGCCAGTATTGGTGGGGTCAACTATGACTATATTGCTGGTCCGAACGAAACCTTCGAAGATGTCGCGCGCGGTCTCAAGACTGTCATTGATGGTGCGGGCATTGAAAACATTTCAACACGCGTGCAGCAGGATGA
>CBDTVH010000042.1:0-10413 GCA_965363665.1 uncultured Yoonia sp.
GAGGGTGCCTGGCATTTGGAGCAGTGTCGGTTCTTGCAACTGTTGTAGGCGATATGCTGATGGTTGCACTTGGTGCAAGCGGCGACATGCCCGCCGAGCGCATCTGTCCGGCAGGTCTCAATCGCCGACATGACGCGCAGTTGGCTGAGGCCCAGATGCCCTACATTGGCCCGCCGATAAGCTGGACGATGGGCACAAAAGATGTCAGCAATCTCCAACCTTGGGCGTGGCAATGCCCGTGCCGGTCACTCCGACCTTCGATCTCGAAGTTAAGCCGACAGCGCGTAGGGGCTGTCAGTATCCCGGATCAGCTTGGTTGCGACATGGGTGTACTGCGCTGTTGTGCTCAGCTTGGCATGCCCCAGCAGAACTTGGATCACGCGCACGTCTGTCCCTGCTTCAAGAAGATGGGTCGCGAAGCTGTGGCGCAAACTATGCAACGTATTGCGCGGCTTCTTGATCCCGGCAAGATGCTTGGCGGCACTGAAGGCACGATGCAATTGGCGCGGTGACAGCGGGTTGATCCAGGGCTTGCCGGGAAACTACCACCCGTCAGGCCGCGCCTCTCGCCAATAGTCGCGCAGAAGTTCCAGCAATCCAGGTGACAGCTTCACCTTGCGGTCCTTGCCACCCTTTCCACGTTCGACATGGATCAGCATCCGGTCGCTGTCGATATCGCTGACCTTGAGCTTGCAGACCTGAGATGCTCTGAGGCCAGTCCCATAGGAAATGCTGAGCGTAGCCCGATACTCAGCGCCGGTCCTGGCGCGACCTTCAGCAGCTCAAACACCTCTTCGGCGCTGAACACCACGGGCAGCTTGCGTGGCTCCGTGCAGAAGTGCAGGCAGTTCTTCATTTCGGGGCGCTTGCAGGTCGTCTCGAAGAAGAACCGCAGTCCGACAAGCCGCACGTTGTAAGTCGACGGGGTGACGTTCGTGTTGACCATGTGCAGCAGGTAAGACTGCAAGTCTTCTTCCGTCGCGGTGTCCGGCGACCTGCCAACGAACTCTGCAAAATAACGAACAACCCGGATATGCGCCTTTTGCGAGCTCTCGCCTAGCCCTTTGAACTGCATGTCCTCGATCATCCCAGCACGCAGCGGGCTCACCTTCTCCTGTGTCATTGAAACCTCCTATCCGATTGAGAAACCTCAATCGTCAGGCAGGTCTGCCAAATCCCAAAACAGCTAGATTAGTGCCAAACACCCGCCAAGTGCGCCAATGCCGCGCGAGCGGCTTCGTCCTCGTCCCGCATAGCTGTCCCCAAATGCTACAGAATGCTACGCAGACTACCGATGTCCGTTTTGGGTAATGAAATGAAGCAATGAACATGACAATGAATATACGCGATGGGGCGAAAAGATCGTAGTTAACGTATTGTCGCCATCTTAGATTGGCGCGCTATGCCCAAAGCATCGCGCTAGATCAATGATAGGCAAAAATCACTGGTCCGAACGGCTCCAGATAATGGTAGTAAACCAAATTTACTGCACAATCTGCAATACACTAGAAAAACACTTTGCAAAAAAATCAAATGCTTAAACGGTGTATTTGTTGACCTTTCGGACTGTCTGTCCACCACCTCGCCCCTTAATTTCACCTCCCAAGCCCCGCGTTCCTTTGGCGTTTCCGCACTTGGCCTATCTGGGATAGTCGAACGCTTGCAGGAATGCCCAGGATGCGCGGTTGATATCGCTTAGTTTTGCTATTGCTGCGGCAATATCCTGTGTGGCTTTATCATCCACTGCTTCGGTCTGACCCATTTTGATGCCGTCTTTGCGATCTGCGATGCGCATCAGGATCGTATGCGACACTTCGGCATTGGAATCAAAGGCATAGATGCAATGGTTATAACGGTTGCGCAGGCGTCCGATTTTTTGAATCCGCCCCGTGAGCGTGAGGATCTGGTTCTGTTCCTCCTTTGCAACCCGTTCCAACTTGGCCAGACGATTGACAAGATCCATCCGCGCGCGGGAGGTATTCAGCGTCAGGAAAATCACGGTTGCGGTTTCGATGTCCGTGCGGGCCAGCCCGGCGATAAAATGGATCAGCAGGCTTTCGGTGTTCGTCCAAGCGTAATTCAGCTTGCCGACTTGCAGCAGAAAGTTGTCAAAATCTTTTGCCGCGGTCATGTCGTGACATGCGTTTTGGCAAGCCCTGCCACGTAAGCGACGGCGGCCTCGGTGCGGTTGCTGACCCCCAGCTTGTGAATGATATGATGGATGTGCAGCTTGACGGTGCTTTCGGCCAAATCAAGTTCGAGCGCGATCAGCTTGTTGGATGCGCCCTTGGCCAGATGTTCCAACACCTCTTTTTCGCGTGCGGTCAGGGTCCAGCCATCATGCGTCTCTGATGTGTCGGTGGATTTCCATGCCATCAAGGTATCCATCACCTCGCCGGACACGTGACGTTCACCTGACAGGACAAGGCGCAGGATCGTGACGGTACAGTCCATACGCGCCCGCAAGGGCAGAAAACTTAGCCTTTCGACGATGGCGCGGCTTTCGATAGCGTCCAATATACTACGGACCTCACTGATGGTTTGATAGGCCAGGATCAGACGAAGCCCTGTGTCATGCTGAAATTGCGCCTGAAGTTCCGCGACGGCGTCACGCCCGTTGCGGCATGCAAAAACCACGGCTTCGACGGCGCGGTTTCTGTAGAGGCTGTCTTGTCTGGCTTCGGTCAGGTTGATCGCGCGTTCAATGTCAATGTCTGGAAACTCGCTCTGAACAAGCCGGATATACATGTTCGAAAAACAGGTGGAGTCCCCGATGAATAAAATGGTTGGTGGCGTATCGTGTCTTGATAGCGAAGCATAATCTTCGGTCGTCATCACAAATCCCCCAATTGAAAATCAGCAAGTCACCAATCCCTCGGTGAAGACACGGTGACTGCGACGCTGACGGTCCTGATCCTCGTGCTGTTGTCCTTTGGGCCAGCTGTAAAACGCTCGGCAAAGGACCGCTTAATCCAACGATAGGTCCGCAAGAGAATCAGTTGTTGATAAAAATCAAAGCGGCTGTGGTTCCTAATATACCAATGTTTCATGGTTTTTGGGAGGTTTTGTAGGTGGGGAATACCATACCGATCTGGTCCGACCTACACCCTTTGATCTATCTGGTCGGTCGAAAAATACACCTCTTGATAAGACCAAAGGGCTGATCCTTGCTGATCGCCCGGCCAGCTTTCGGGGCACCCCGTCTTGGTGGCACGATGAAGGGGTCACGAAGATACGTGGCGTAAACCGCAACCTGCAGTCCGCAGCATGGTCACCTTTGAAATGAGCGGTGATGGCGTGGACAGCACCGAAAGAAAGACAAGCAAATGTCCAGCAGATACAATCATTTTATGCCTTGGGGCCATCAGCACCAGGGTCAGGGCCAGCTTCAGGGTCAGGCCGAAATACAAGGCCAGCTTCAGGGCCAGCTACAGGGTCAGGGCCAAGGTCAGCATCAGGAACAAAGCAGTGAGAACCACAATGGCAACCTGAACGGCAACGCCAACGGAAACCTCAATGGCAACGCCAACGGCAACCTGAACTACAACGACAACTCAGCCAACAACGCTGCAAATAACGCAGCGACCAACAGGTCTGTGAACAGCAACGATACTGATGTCACAACCAACGTGCGCACAAACGTCGAGGTTGACGCCAGCGTTGATCTGACAGGGTACATGCCGACAGATGACGACTTTGCCGATATCGACATGAGCGGTGGCGCATCGGTCGAAACACTTCTGGTTGGCAATGGGGACATCAGCTTTGATCCCGGCAATGAGCAGAACATCGAGGATATCCTCAATGATGCGCTGAACGGGGCAGGCAATGATGTCGGTACCGTGAACAGCCAGTTCAACAACCTTGTTGATAACGATGTGCTGGAAAACGCGACTGTTGACGGCAACCTGGAGCAGACCAATACGTCATCCGGGGGCAGTGCGTCATCTGATGACGGCATTGGCGTCGGGTCTGATGAAGGGGACGGGTATTTCGACTTCCCATTCCTGTCACGCGAAGGCGGCCGTCACGGCGGTCGTGATGACGACGATGGCGCAAGCTCGGGCAACTGGGGCAGCGGCAATGGCGACGACGGCTATGTCGCCGGCGAGTCGATGTCCTCGGCGGCTTCGGCCATTGATACGACGGCGTTCAACCAGAGCATCGTCATGGGCGCCAACGTTCTGGGCAACACAGTCGATATGTCGGTCGTGGGTGGCAACATGAACTCGACCTACATCGGCGACGACAGCACGGACGCTGTCTAACCAGCCCCCCGGTTCAGTCTGATCCTCGCTGCATCAGACCGACCACAACACAGTTCCGCGCCTGATCAGTTGGCGCGGGACGCAGCGTATAAAGGTGATTGCTTTGCGTATTTCGCAACAATGATGATCGTGGGGATCAGATAATGGCACTCGATAAGATCACTGAAATGGTTTCGCATTTTATCGGTATTTTTGAAACGGCAGAGGATGGCGCGCGATTACGCGAACTTTCGGAAGGCTTTCGCCACACAGCCGAGCCAGAGCCTGAATTCGATCCCCTCATGTCCATCACCTACCTGCTCCGCGCACCCTATACCCATCAGGGCACGCAGGACGGGCTTTCAGTTTTTCAGTTCCATGCAGATGCATCCCCGGTCGTGCCCAGCGTGGTGCCGGGCGATATTGCGATTGGGTGGCCGCATCCGATCACATCGTTTGATCCGTCGGATTTGCCAAGCTTCAAGGGTGGCTTTCCCATGCCCGGTCAATCCGTCATTCTGGCGGGCATCCCGCCGGGATCGACGGTTATCGTGGGGCATCAATTCAACATTCTGGTCGATCATGACCTGATGATTGGCGCTGGCACGATGGATTTCATCGCGCCAGAAGTGTTCGATGCGACACTTATGGGGTTGGTGCAGGTTGCGGGGGGCATGACAACCGACCTGATTGGCAATCCTTTTGATGTGATCCCCAACGCGACGGGATTTGGTCAGGCGCTTGGTGCGCAATACACGGCCCTTGCGGCAGATGCGCCAGATGGGGCGCAAGTTACCATCGTGTCTGGCGGTGATGCGTTTGGTGTGACGATCAATGGTGTGGCGGTCGATGCGGTACCGGCGCTGGACACGTTGTTGCCTGATTATCTGCAACCGGATCCAGCGGAGGAAATGCCCGACACGGCGCCGTCGGGGATTGGCGGAAACGCCGCAGCCGCGGCTGATGGGTTCGATGTTGAAGACGGGCATGCCGTGGTGTCAGGTGGGAACCTTGCCATCAATGAAGCCATCGTATCGTTCAGCGCGGTCGATGCCCCGGTGATCGCCGTGATGGGCGATGCCGTTTCGACGATTTGCATCAGTCAGGTCAACGTCATCTACAACACCGACACAGGTGCCTGCCTCGCGCCTGCGCCGGACGTGGCCATGAATGCCGCGACAATCGCCCTGACCACATCGCAGCCCCCCGCAGAGGATGCGCCCGCGTCACAAGACGCCGCGCCACCAGCCGGGCTGTTCCCCGAGGCCTGGGCCGTCACCCAGGTCAGCGGTGATCTGATGACGCTGAACTGGGTGCATCAGTACAACTTCATATCCGATCACGACAGGGCCGAGGTCACCTTGAGCGGCGAGGACAGTTTTATCGGCTTTGGCGACAACACGACGCTGAACCAAACGACGCTGCTTGAATTCAGCATGGCCTACGACCTGATCATCGTCGGCGGACAGATGATTGACATGGCCCTGATCAGCCAGACCAATGTGCTGCTGGACGACGATATCATCGTCAATGGTGGTTGGCCTGCGACGATTTCGGGTGGTGATAATCTTGCGTACAATGCCGCAACCATCGACACCGTCGGGATCGACAGCCACACCGGAATGCACGACGACTTTGATCAGGCGGGACGCGAGCTTGCGGCGGGACAAGGGACGATTTCGGCGGATGTCGCGCAGTCCGACTACTTTGCCGGTATCCCGTTTTTGAATGTACTCTATATTGCCGGTGATCTGATCACGGTCACGTCGGTCACACAAAGCAACATCATGGGTGATGCCGATCAGGTCGGCGTCGCTCTTGCCGGGCTACAGGACGCAGCGGACGGGCCGCTGACGGTGACGACAGGGTCCAACGCTGTCATCAATATCGCCGCGATCATGGAGTACGGGATGGATTCCACGGTCATGGTGGGGGGAGACGTCTATGATGATGTTCTGCTTTATCAGGCAGAGCTTATTGAAACTGACGCTGATCCGTTAGGCGTCGCACATACACCACTCGCGAACGAAGCGGTCGCATTTCTGGCTGAGGACATGGTCGAGGATGACCCTGTCACGGACAGTGTTTTTGCAGGCCAGATCGAGACATCCACCACATCGGTGGATGTCATGGGGGGCGTCGTCGCCTGACCCAGAGCCTTCCTTTGCCGGAGTATTGTTGTGAAAGACTTTGAATTCAGCAGTCAACGCCGGGGCAGTGCCCCTGATACACCTACATTGAAGCTGTCCCCCGATGATCTTGCACGCGATAGCGCAGCAAGGGCCGCCGGGGTCAACAGTGGCCCCGTGATTGACGCCAGACCGAACGCCCCGATGGCGACAACCGGTGGCGGCGGGAAAGGGGGCGGCGGCAAACCGTTTCACAAACGTATTGGCCCTGATGGCTTTGCGCAGGCCCTGTCCAACGGCGTGCGGGCCGTGCGCCGCAATATCGCCTTTGTGATGGTTCTGACGATGGGCACCAATCTGTTGATCCTCGCGATCCCGATCTACTTGTTTCAGATCTCTGACCGGGTGCTGACCAGCCGCTCTGTCGATACGTTGATCATGCTGACGATCGTCATCGTCGGGGCGGTCCTTGTGCAGACGATGCTGGATGCGCTGCGCCGGTTCATCCTGATGCGCAGCGCCGTCGAAGTCGCAGCCCAGCTTGGTGCGCCGATCCTGAGTGCGGCCGCCCATGCCTCGCTTCATGGCAGCGGCAAGGAATATCAGACCCTTGCCGATCTTCAGCAGGTGCGGGGCTTCCTCGTTTCCGGCACGCTGATCTCATTTCTGGACGTTCCCTTTGCGCCGCTTTTCATCGTGGTGATCTTTCTGGTGCATCCGCATCTGGGGATGATCGTCGTGGGGACATCGCTGCTTTTGCTGGTGATCGCGCTGATCAACCAGAAAATGACCGCCAAACCCTTTGCCGAGGCCAATGTGGCGCAAAGCCGCGCGAACATGCACCTTGATTCGATGTCGCGCAACAGCCAGATCATCAACGCGCTGGCCATGGTGCCAGAGGCCGTGCGCATCTGGGGCAAGGACACCGCCGCGTCGCTGACGGCCCAGGTGCGTGCGCAGGACCGCAATATCATTTTCGCGTCCCTTAGCCGGGCGGTACGCCTGCTGACCCAGATCGCAATGCTGGGTTGGGGCGCCAATCTGGCCATTCAGGGCGAGATTACGGGCGGTATGGTCATCGCCGCCTCGATCATCGCGGGACGTGCGCTGGCCCCGATCGAAGGGTCAATCGAAGGCTGGAACGCGTTTTTGTTGTCGCGTGCCGCCTATGGCCGGATCACCGACCTGATGCACCGCGCGCGCGCGCGGTTCGAACGGCTGGTGTTGCCTGATCCCGAAGGTCGGCTGGACGTCGAACGCCTGCTTTATGTGCCCGGCGGCACCAAGCAGGTGATCCTGAACGGGTTGAGTTTTCATCTTGATCCCGGCGAAACGCTGGCCGTGATCGGCAATTCCGGCGCAGGCAAGACCACGCTGGGCAAGATGCTGGTGGGGTCGATCCTGCCGACATCCGGAAACGTGCGGCTGGATCTGATGGACCTGCGCAACTGGGACCCGCGCCAACTGGGTGAGTGTATCGGCTATGTCCCGCAGGACGTGCAGCTGTTTCCCGGCACCATCAAGGACAATATCGGCCGGATGCGTGATGATGCCTCCGACGCGGAAATTCACCGCGCCGCCGTGCTGGCTGACGTGCATGACATGATCTCGGCCTTGCCACACGGCTATGAAACCGTGGTCGCCGCCGATGGATCACCGCTTTCGGGTGGGCAAAAGCAGCGTGTTGCGCTGGCGCGTGCGTTTTTTGGCAGGACCCGGCTGCTGGTCCTGGACGAGCCCAACTCGAACCTTGATGCCGCCGGTGATCGCGCATTGGCACGCGCCATTCAACACGCCAAGGATGACAAGATCACGGTGGTCGTGATTACCCAAAAACCATCGCTTTTGCAGGTGGTCGACAAGATCATGATGATCGCTGACGGCAATGTCGCGCTCTTTGGTCACCGCGATCAGGTTCTGCAAAAACTGGCCGAGCGTAATGCCAAAAATCAGGAGATCAGCAAATGAGCGTTCCTGCCGTTCCCCAATCCCAGGCCCTGGTGCCCGCCAACTGGTACGATGACGTGCCCCGTTCGGTATCGCGCCATATAATTTTCGGTCTCGTTTTGATGCTTGTGGCCTTTGGCGGCTTTGGACTTTGGGCGACACAAGCGCCCTTGGCCGCTGCCGTAATCTCGCAGGGCAGCTTTATCGCGACGGGGCGCAACAAGATCGTGCAGCACCTAGAGGGTGGGATTATCGAAGGAATTTACGTGGCTGAAGGGGACACGGTCACCGCAGGGCAGGTCTTGCTGCGGATGGACGAAACCGCCGCCCTTGGACAGGAGCGCGAGCTGTTCTTGCGCCAGGCACGGCTTGAAGTCATCAAGGCCCGCTATCTGGCCGAGTATGAACTGGCCGATGAACTGGTCTATCCCTCACATCTGGCCGAACTGCGCGCTGACCTTGAAATCGCCACGATGATGGAAGGGCAAAGTCTGGCATTCAACGTCGCGATGCAGGGGCTGCGCAATGATATCACCCTTCTTGAACGCAGTATTGATGCGCTTGAAATCCGCTCAAGCGGTTACAGCAGCCAACTGCAAGCCACCCAGTTACAGCTTGATATCATGCAAGAGGAACTGAACGATAAACAGTCCTTGCTTGATCAGGGATTGGTCCGCCGCACCGACGTGAATGTGGTGCGCCGCGCCATTGCCGAAGCCGAAGGACAGATCGGGCGTCTGACCGCCGAAATCGCCGAAATCGAAGAAGTGCGCGACAGGTATACCGCGCAAATCGAACAGCAGCTTGGTGAACACCGTGATCAGGCCCTTGATGAGGTCAACAGGGCGGAAACCGAACTTGATGGCATCCGCGAACAGGTCCGTACCGCGCAAGAGGTCTTGCGGCGGGTTGAGATTACCGCGCCCGTATCCGGCACCATTGTGCGCCTCTATTACCATACCCCCGGAGGCGTTGTGGAAAGCGGCAAGGCGATTGCCGAAATTCTGCCGTCAGACGAACCGCTGATCATCGAAGCCCAGATCCCGCGTACCGAGATTGATAGCGTGCAAATCGGATTTCCGGCGACGATCCGGTTGTCGGCGCTGAACCAGCGCACCACGCCGGTGCTGCACGGAACGGTCTATTATGTGTCAGCCGATACCGTGTCAGACCAGGGCGAGGCCGCCCAAGAGGTGTATGTCGCGCGGATTTCGATGGAGGCAGAGGAATTGCGGCGCGTGTCTGGCTTTAGCCCCACACCAGGTATGCCAGCCGAGATCCTGATCCAGACGGCGGAACGCACTTTCGTGCAATATCTGACCAAGCCGATTGTCGACAGCATGTCGCGAGCCTTCCGCGAACAGTAACGTGAATATGGCGACGTGGCGGACCCGGCATCTAGGGACCGTCAGCCGCCATCGCGCACTTCACGCACCCAGGCCACAAGTGTTGCGCGCGCCTGCGGGTCCATCTGGACGGCGTTGGGGGGCGGCATTGCGTGGCTGACGCCGGCTTGCAGGTAAATGTCGCTTGCGTGGCGTGCGACGTCACTGGGCGTTTCCAGATACACGCCTTTGGGTGCCCATTGCATGTTGCCCCAAACCGGTTCGCGGGCGTGGCACATGGAGCAATTTCCGATCACCGTATCATAGGCCTCTTCAAAGCTGGCCGCTGACGCAAAACGTTGTTCATATGGGGTCAGCGTCCGGGCTTCCGCCTCTTGCCATGTCTCGCCCGTGCGGACCGTCGACAGCCACGCAATCACGATCATCAGCAGGACCGTCACCCCCCATGTCCAATGCGGCCCTTTGCCTGTCTTATGCATCGTGTTGAAGTAATGCCGGATCGTGACACCCGTCAGAAAGATCAGACTGGCGATGATCCATGCGTACGCGGTGCCAAAGGCCAGCGGGTAGTGGTTTGACAGCATCAGGAACACGACCGGCAAGGTCAGATAGTTGTTGTGGGTCGACCGGACCTTGGCGATCTTGCCGTATTTGGCATCCGGCGTGCGCCCCGCCTTGAGGTCCTCGACAACGATCCGCTGGTTCGGCATAATCTGGAAAAAGACGTTTGCGGTCATGATGGTC
>CBDTVH010000043.1:0-10369 GCA_965363665.1 uncultured Yoonia sp.
GATGAGGTTTTTGCAGATATCCTGCGCAAAAAGAACGCCAATGTCATTCTGGCCGCCAACAAAGGTGAAGGCAAAGCCGCTGATGCGACTATCCTTGAGGCCTATGCGCTGGGTCTGGGTGAGCCGATCCGCTTGTCTGCGGAACATGGCGAAGGCATGGGCGAGTTGATGGATGCCCTGCGCCCGATTGCCGAGGCGCACGCAGAGCAAGCGGCCGCTGATGCCCCCGAGGTCGATGTTGACGTCGGCGAAGATGACGAGGACGCAGCACGCGTGCCAACCCGCGCCAAGCCGTTGCAGATTGCCGTCGTGGGCCGCCCGAATGCAGGTAAATCAACGCTGATCAACAAGATCATCGGGGAAGAGCGCCTGCTGACTGGTCCAGAAGCCGGGATCACCCGCGATGCGATTTCCGTCCAGCAGGACTGGGCGGGGCCGGATGGTGTGCCTGTGCCGATGCGGATCTTTGATACCGCCGGTATGCGCCGCAAAGCGAAGGTGCAGGAAAAGCTGGAAAAGCTGTCCGTGTCCGACGGATTGCGCGCGGTAAAGTTCGCCGAAGTCGTGGTCGTGCTGCTTGATGTGGAAATCCCGTTTGAGCAGCAGGATTTGCGGATTGCCGATTTGGCCGAACGTGAAGGTCGCGCTGTGGTGATCGCGGTCAACAAATGGGATGTGGAAGACGAAAAGCAAAGCAAGCTCAAAGAGTTACGCGAAAGCTTTGAACGCCTGTTGCCACAGTTGCGCGGCGCACCCTTGGTCACGGTTTCGGCCAAGACGGGCAAGGGGTTGGACCGTTTGCAGCAGGCGATCATGCGCGCCCATGAGGTTTGGAACCGCCGTATTTCAACCGCGAATCTGAACCGCTGGCTGATTGGTATGCTTGAGCAGCACCCGCCACCAGCACCGGGCGGCAAGCGGATCAAGATGCGCTATATGACGCAAGTCAAAACGCGCCCGCCTGCGTTTGTGGTCATGACCTCGCATCCTGATATGATGCCCGAAAGCTATAAACGATATCTTATCAATGGTTTGCGCGTCGACTTTGACATGCCCGGTACGCCGATCCGGCTGTTTCTGCGCGATCAGGGTGACAAGAATCCTTACAAGGATAAAAAGTCATCGCAGCCATCGCGTCTGTCGAAGCACCTCAAGAAGGGATCGACCGACCGGTAGGGCGCGTCGTTGCGATCACGACCAGCAGGATCAGAATTCCAAGACCTGCGAGGGCAGAGACAGTCCATGTCGCCAGACCGTTGGCTGCGATGATCCCCGCAAGCGCCCAGATCACGGTGAACCCATATGACGGCGCGGCGGTACGCATCAGAACGGCGCCTGCAACGATTAATGCGCCGATGATGCCGATGTAGGCCCAGCCAAGCGCACCCGTTGCAATGCCATAACCTGCGGCGGTGCTGCCCAAGGATACGAAGGATGCAGCGGTCAGCCAGCCTGCGTAGATCCCGACGGGTACTTTGAACATCCAGTAATCGTGCTGTGGCGCGCGCATCAGCGCACTGATCGCAGTGATCGCCATCACGAAGATCAGGATCGTCGCCCAAACTGCACTTGCGTTGGCAACAGCAAGCCACGGTGTGCCCACTGCGAGGCTTAGAATAAGTGGCTTGCGCGCCCAGTCCCATGCCTGATCGTCCGCCCGTTTGATCATGCCAAAGAGGGCAGAGACGACAAGCCACGCATAAATCAATCCCCAGATGGCAAAGGCGTATCCTTCGGGCTGAATCGGTGGGTCGATTTGCGGATTGGGCAGTTGATCCGCCCGAAATCCGCTAAACGGACTGGTCAAGGCCGGGGACACCACGAAGGTCAAGGTGAAGATCAGGGTCAGGATCGCGTATATCTGTTTCATAGCAATTAACTTAGCGCCGATTTATTCAGTTCCATCAAAAAGATGGCGAAAGGCTGGCCCTTCGCGCAGGTGACCTTGCGTCAGCATTATTGCATCGAAAGCAAGGATATCACGACTTGCGATCTATTGTGATGCGACCTGTTCATTGCGGCCCAACTCCAAACCGGATGAACAACCTACTGAGAGTTCAGCTAGGCCATTTGGCCGTCCGCATTGATGCGTGTTTTGCCGCGCAGGTAGGGATGCAGCGCCTTGGGCAAGGCCACCGATCCGTCCGCCTGTTGTCCGTTCTCGACAACAGCAATCAGCGTGCGCCCAACCGCCAGACCTGACCCATTCAAGGTATGCACGAACTGCGGTTTGCCCCCGCCCCCAGGTTTGTAGCGCGCGTTCATCCGGCGCGCTTGATAGTCGCCCGCAACAGAAACCGAACTGATTTCGCGGTAGGTGTTCTGACCGGGTAGCCAGACCTCGATATCGTGGGTTTTTGACATGCCAAACCCAAGATCACCGGTGCAAAGAACCACGGTACGATAAGGAAGTTCCAGCTTTTCAAGGATCGCCTGCGCGCAGCCTGTCATCCGGTCATGTTCGGCAGCACTGTCTTCCGGCTTCGTGATGCTGACCATCTCGACCTTTTCGAACTGGTGCTGGCGCAGCATGCCCGACGTGTCGCGGCCCGCTGATCCGGCCTCGGACCGGAAACATTGGGTGTGGGCGACATAGCGACGGGGCAGGTAGCTTTCATCAATGGTTAAACCATTGACGATATTGGTCAAAGTCACCTCGGCTGTCGGGATCAACCACCAGCCGTTCGTCGTCTGATAGCTGTCTTCGCCGAACTTGGGCAACTGCCCGGTGCCATACATCATTTCCTCACGCACCAGCACGGGCGTGATGGTTTCGGTCAGCCCGTGTTCTTCGATGTGCACGTCCAACATGAACTGCGCCAAGGCGCGGTGCAGGCGCGCGACGGCACCCGAAAGCAAAACGAAACGGCTGCCCGATAGCTTTGCTGCGGTTTCAAAATCCATGCCTGGCCGGATGCCGGGAATATCGAAGTGCTCGACGGGGTCGAAGTCAAAGTTGCGCGGTGTGCCAAAGCGATGGATTTCGACGTTATCGTTTTCATCGGCACCGTCAGGAATGCTGTCATCAGGCAGGTTCGGAAGACCCATCAGCATATCGGTCAGCGCGGCATCCTCGGCCTTGGCTTCTTCGTTCAAAGCGGCAATTTGCGCTTTCTTTTCACCGACCAGCGCGCGAAGGCGTTCAAACTCGGCCTCATCACCGCGGCCCTTGGCAGCACCGACTTCCTTTGCGGCTTTGTTAGCTTCGGCCTGTGCGGTCTCGGCGGCCAGAATTTTTGCACGTCGCGCTTCGTCAATCGCAAGGATCCGGGACGATACAGGTGCAAGCCCACGACGAGACAATGCCGCGTCAAAGGCGGCGGGGTTGTCACGGATGGTGCGAATATCATGCATGGCATCGGTCCTTCACGGGTGTTTGCGTGCGCGTCATATGCCTGATTGCGCGCGGCAAGTGAACTGTGAATCTTATCGCGAATAGACCTGTGTCGCCCGGGCGGCCCGGCGCAAATTGCGCAATCATGATTGCTTTCCCATCGCACACTCCCCATATCGCATCAAAGCTTGTCTGAACCGGCCCAATCGCGGTTGCCAATCACAGGTGGCGGACATAATGTGCCGCGAGTTTCCAGGGCGCGAACGCCACACGACCAAAAGGGATGGATTATGAGACCTGCCGACCTGATTATGCTGCTACTGATCTTTGCGATCATGTACTTCTTGTTGATCCGCCCGCAGCAGAAAAAAATGAAAGAGCATGCCGCCATGCTGGAAGGCTTGCGCAGGGGCGACCAGATTATCACCCAAGGCGGGCTTGTCGGCAAGATCGTCAAGGTCAAAGAGGACGGCACCAACGAAGTTGAGGTCGAAATTGCCAAAGGCGTCAACGTGCGCGTGATCAAATCGACCATCGCGACCGTGATGAACAAGACCGAACCGGCGAAAACCTAAAATCTGGCCGGTGAGGCACGCTTTATGCTGAATATCTCGTTTCCCAAGCTGCTGCTGATCTGGATCACAGTTGTCGTTGGTTTGACCTTTGCGATGCCAAACGGCTTTTACAGCCGGGTTGAAACACACAATGACGCGATGGCGATCATTGAAACGGGTTTTTCAAATGATGAGCTTGAGGCGGACGCCGCCCTGTGGCCCGATTTCCTGCCGTCCAGCCTTGTCAATCTTGGCCTTGACCTGCGGGGCGGTGCGCATTTGCTGGTTGAGGTGCAGGTCGAGGATGTGCATGCGTCCTTCCTGGAAGGGTTCTGGCCGACGGTCCGTGATGCGCTGGCCGCCGAACGAGATACTGTTGGTTTTGTCACCCGCGAGGATAGTCCGCCCACTGAACTGCGGGTCCGCATTTCGCAAGCTGACGGTGCTGCACGCGCGTTTGAGATTGTGCGCGGACTGGCACAGCCCGTCGCCTCTTTCACGGGCGCTGCGGCCACGAATATTGATGTCAGCATCAATGGCCCGATCCTGACCATCACGCTGAGTGAAGCCGAGATTGCCGCGATGAACGAGCGGACGATCATGCAAACGCTTGAAATTATCCGGCGCCGGATTGACGAGGTCGGCACACGCGAACCAACGATCCAGCGGCAGGGGTCCGAGCGGATTTTGGTGCAGGTCCCCGGTGTCGGGTCCGCGAACGAGATTATCGAACTGCTGGGAACAACGGCGCAGTTGACGTTCAATCCCGTCATCAACCCAACGTCCGATCCAGATGCGACCCCGGGAACGGGCAACATCATTCTGCCGTCGCTGGATACGCCGGGGCAATATTACATCGTCCAGCGTCGGCCTGTGGTGACGGGGGAAGACCTTGAAAACGCCCAGCTTGATTTCGACCAGAACGGGCGGCCCGCCGTTGCTTTCCGCTTCAACACTTCTGCGGCGCGCGCGTTTGGCGACTATACGCTAGAGAATATCGGCCGTCCCTTCGCGATTGTGCTGGATAACGAAGTCATCTCGGCCCCGACAATCCAAAGCCATATTCCCGGTGGGTCGGGTATCATCACCGGTAACTTTACCGTCGATGAAGCCACGAACCTTGCCGTTCTGTTGCGCGCCGGTGCGCTGCCTGCGGAGCTGACGTTCCTTGAAGAACGCACGATTGGCCCGGAGTTGGGTGCCGACAGTATCGCCGCCGGTCAGATCGCCTGCATCGTCGCGGGCATCGCGATCCTTGTTTACATGGTGCTGAGTTACGGGCTGTTTGGCGTGTTCGCCAATATCGCCTTGGTCATCAACGTGGGCCTGATCTTTGGCTTGCTCAGTATCGTCGGTGCCACGCTGACCCTGCCGGGCATCGCGGGTATCGTGTTGACCATCGGTATGGCAGTGGACGCCAATGTGATCGTGTTCGAGCGGATCCGCGAAGAACTCAAGACTGCGAAAGGCCCCGCGCGGGCGATTGAGCTGGGCTATGAAAAGGCGCTGTCGTCCATCATCGACGCCAACATCACCACGTTCATTACGGCTGTGATCCTGTTTACGATGGGCTCTGGTCCGGTCAGCGGTTTTGCCGTGACGCTGGGCTTTGGGATCATCACGTCCGTCTTCACCGCGATCTTCGTCACCCGATCCCTTATCGTGATCTGGTTTTCCCGCCCCCGCCCTAAGACAATCGAGGTTTAACCATGCGTCTGAGACTGGTTCGCGAAAATACGTCGATTGATTTCTTCAGCAAGGCACGGATATGGCTCGGTATCTCGCTTGTGGCGATGGTCATCGCCTTTGCGTCCTTCCTGATCCAAGGGCTGAACTACGGCATTGATTTTCAGGGTGGCACAAGCATTCGGACCGACAGCAGCATGCCTGTTGATGTTGCTGAATATCGTGCCGTGCTTGAGGCGCTGGACCTTGGTGATGTCTCTATCGCTGAGGTTGATGATCCGCTTTTTGATGAGGATCAGCATGTGGCCTTGGTGCGCGTGCAGGCGCAAGAGGGTGATGAACGTATCGCGACCGAGACGATTGAGGCGATCCAATCGGCGTTGCGCACAATTGATCCCGATATGACGTTCCCATCGGTGGAATCCGTTGGCCCCAAAGTATCAGGCGAGCTGATTCAGACAGCCATCATCGCGGTCGCTTTGGCGGTCTTGGCGATCCTGCTTTACATCTGGCTTCGTTTTGAGTGGCAGTTCGCTGTCGGTGCTGTGCTGGCACTGTCCCACGATGTGATCCTGACGATCGGCATCTTCTCGGAGCTTCAGATCAAATTCGATCTGGCGATTATTGCGGCCCTGCTGACCATCGTCGGTTATTCGATCAACGACACGGTGATTGTCTTTGACCGTGTGCGGGAAAACCTGCGAAAGTATAAGAAGAAAGACCTCAAAGAGGTTCTGAATATCTCGATCAACGAAACGCTTAGCCGGACCTTGATGACCTCGGTCACCACCATGCTGGCGCTTCTGGCACTGTTCATTCTAGGTGGCGATGTGATCCGCGGCTTTGTCTTTGCCATGATGTGGGGTGTTCTGAGCGGGACCTATTCGTCGATCTTTGTGGCCTCGGCCATTCTGCTGGTGCTGGGTGTGAAACGCGATTGGTCCAAGAAAGACCCCAGTGCGGGCACGAAATACGGCCATATCGAAACCTGAAAAGGGGTGAGCCATGCGCCTGAATGAGATCAGTTACAACGATGCGGTGCCGATTGACGGCTATGGGCCGGGCTTTTTCCGGGTCGGTGGCAAGAAATACGAGGGCGCGTTATTGGTCATGCCATCGGGTGTCACTGCATGGGGTGGTTTCGAGGATACGGCTGCCGTGCTGGAGCATGTGGCCGACATCGACGTGTTGTTTGTCGGTACCGGGGCCGAGATCGCGCATCCCCCCAAGGATTTCCGCACCACGCTGGAAGATGCCGGGATCGGGGTTGAAACCATGGCGTCACCTGCCGCTTGCCGCACCTATAACGTGCTGCTGTCAGAGGGGCGGCGCGTGGCCGTGGCCCTGCTGCCTATCTAATGTTAACCGTTGAAAATCTGACCTGTGCGCGTGGCGGTGTCCCTGTACTTGCCGGTGTCAGTTTCGCGGTTGAGGCTGGACGGGCATTGATCCTGCGGGGCCCGAACGGTGTTGGCAAGACCACGCTGCTACGCACCCTGGCGGGATTGCAGCCTGTGATCCTCGGCGATGTGCGCTTTCCCGAAGAGCAGGGGGCCTATGCCAGCCACGCCGACGGGATCAAGACCGCGTTGACCGTGACCGAGAACCTGAAATTCTGGGCTGATGTGCACGGCGTGCCATTACCTGCGGATATCTTGGAAACCTTCGATCTGGCTGATCTGCGCGACCGTCTGGGTGGCACGCTTTCGGCCGGGCAGAAACGCCGTCTGGGGTTGGCTCGCCTTGGTGTGATCGGGCGGAAGGTGTTGTTTCTGGACGAACCGACCGTGTCGCTTGATCGGTTTTCGGTGAAACTCTTTGCGGATTGGCTACAACATACGCATCTGGCCGCAGGCGGGCTGGCGGTGATCGCGACCCACATTGATTTGGGCCTTGATGCACCTGAACTGGACCTGACACCATTCACAGCCGCCAACGACGACCGTGGCGGATCAGACGAGGCGTTCTTGTGATTGCCTTATTGCTGCGTGATCTGCGGCTGGCCATTCGCGCAGGCGGCGGCTTTGGGCTGGGTCTTGCGTTCTTTTTGATCGTCGTGGTGCTGGTCCCTTTCGGGGTAGGCCCGGAGACAGAGCTGTTGTCGCGGATAGCCCCTGGCATCCTGTGGGTGGCGTCTTTGCTAGCGGCCCTCTTGTCGCTCGACCGGATTTTTGCGCTGGATTATGAGGATGGGTCGCTTGCGTTGCTGGCCACATCGCCCTTGCCGCTGGAAGGGGCGGCGATGGTCAAGGCGCTTGCGCATTGGATTACCACTGGATTGCCGTTGACCTTGGCTGCACCCGCCCTTGGGTTCCTGCTCAGCCTCGCGCCGGAGGCCTATGTCTATTTGCTGGTCTCGCTGTTGATCGGGACGCCGGCGTTGTCGATGATCGGCACCTTTGGCGCGGCTTTGACCGTGGGTTTGCGCCGCGGGGGGCTTTTGTTGTCACTGCTGGTGCTGCCGCTCTATGTGCCGACCCTGATCTTCGGGGCAGAGGCCGTGCGGCGGGGCGCTGATGGCTTGGATCCGACGGGAGCATTGATGTTGATGGCCGGAATCACCGCAGGATCATTCGCGCTTTTGCCTTTTGCCACTGCGGCTGTCTTACGCATCAATCTGCGGTGATCAGGGATTGTTGCAGCGGAACAGGAAGGATAGATAACACACATGTCAATGTGGGAATATGCCAATCCAAAGCGTTTCATGGGCTGGACCAGACCGGTCCTGCCGTGGACCTTTGCGCTTGCCGCTGTCTGCCTTGTCGTGGGCTTGATCTGGGGCTTCTTCTTTACGCCTGATGATTTTCGTCAGGGATCGACCGTCAAGATCATCTACCTGCATGTGCCGTCCGCGTTGATGGCGATCAACGCCTGGATCATGATGCTGGTAGCGTCATTGATCTGGGTCGTACGTCGGCATCACGTGTCTGCCTTGGCCGCCCGTGCTGCAGCACCAGTCGGCGTTGTGTTTACACTGATCGCGCTCTTCACTGGTGGGGTCTGGGGGCAGCCGATGTGGGGGACCTATTGGGCATGGGACCCGCGCTTGACCTCGTTCCTGATCCTGTTTTTGTTTTATCTGGGCTACATCGCCTTGTGGGAAGCCATCGAAGACCCGGACACTGCGGCGGACCTGACGTCGGTTCTGTGCATGGTCGGTTCGGTCTTTGCGATCCTGTCGCGCTATGCGGTGTTGTTCTGGAACCAGGGCTTGCACCAAGGGGCGTCGCTGTCGCTGGATAAGGAAGAAAACGTGGCGGACGTGTTCTGGTTTCCGTTGTTGGTCTGCATCGCAGGATTTGTGCTGCTGTTCATCGCGCTTGTCTTGATGCGGACCCGTACCGAAATTCGCGCGCGCCGTATCCGCGCATTGGAAGCGAGGGCGCGCCGTGCCTGATCTGGGTGATTACGCGATTGAGGTGCTGTCGGCCTATGCCGTCAGTATCGCGCTGCTGCTGGGCATCGTTTGGCTAAGCTGGCGGCGCTATGCAAAAGTGCGCGCGACGTTGGAGAAGGTCGAGAAGAATGGCTAAAGTATCGCCTTTGATGATCCTGCCGCCCGTTATTTTCGCGGCTTTCGCGGGCCTCGCTCTGGCTGGAATGCTGCGGGATAATCCCGACGAGTTGCCCTCCACTTTCGTGGGCAATCAGGCACCACCTGTGCCGCAAGAGGCGGTGCAGGGCACGGTGCAACTGACCGATGAAGACCTGCGTTCGGGCGATATCACTTTGGTGAACTTCTGGGCCAGCTGGTGCCCGCCGTGCCGGGCCGAGCATCCCAATTTGCTGGACTTAGAGGCGCAAGGTTACCGTGTTGCGGGGATCAATTTCCGCGATCAGCAGTCAATGGCGTCCGAATACCTGAAGAATTACGAGGACCCGTTTTTCGCAACGGCCTTTGACCTGCGCGGCAGAACGGCGATCGACTGGGGCGTGACAGCACCGCCAGAGACGTTCATCGTGGATGGGGATGGCACGGTGCTTTATCGGTTTGTCGGGCCACTGGTGGGGTCGGATTACGAACAGCGCTTTTTGCCGGAATTGGCGAAGGCCATTCAGTAGCGCACAACCGCTCATCTTCATCTTGGCCCGCAAACTCCCGCCGGAGGCTCCGGCGTTTGCCACACACGAAGACGATCAACAGGGCGACTTTACCTGTCTGTTGACAATGAAAAAAGCCCGGTCGCAATGACCGGGCTTTTGCTATTCTGTCATACCAGACCTAAGCAGCCTTGGCCAAATTCCGCAGCACATAGTGCAGCACGCCACCGTTTTTGATATAGTCAATCTCCACGGCGGTATCTATGCGGCATTTCACGATGATTTCTTTCACCGAACCGTCGGCAAACGTGATCTTGGCCGTTAGCTCTTGCAGTGGTTTGACCTCTGATAGGCCTTCGATGGTCACCGTTTCCTCACCGGTCAGGCCCAGCGATTTGCGGTTGTCGCCGCCGGTGAATTCGAAAGGCACCACGCCCATCCCCACAAGGTTGGAGCGGTGGATGCGTTCGAAGTTTTCGGCGATCACGGCCTTCACACCCAGCAATGCCGTCCCTTTGGCCGCCCAGTCGCGCGATGATCCGGCACCGTATTGTTCGCCCGCAAAGACCACCAGTGGCGTGCCCGCTTCCTGATGCGCCATCGCTGCCTCGAAGATCGAGGTTTGCGCACCGTCGGGCCCTTTGGTGTAGCCGCCTTCGACCCCTTCCAGCATCTCGTTCTTGATGCGGATGTTGGCGAAGGTGCCGCGCATCATGACCTCGTGGTTGCCGCGGCGCGAGCCGTAGGAGTTGAA
>CBDTVH010000044.1:0-10223 GCA_965363665.1 uncultured Yoonia sp.
AAAGCTCAAACGCGAAAACGATCATGCGACAGAGACGATTGCGCAAGCGCGCGACCGTTATCGCAAGCTGGGCAAGATGTACCGCTCAGCGGTGAAGAAGAAAGGACGCGACCCCGACGCGTAAGGCGGAGCCTGATCACCCTACCCCTGACGCGCCCAATCCATCTGTTCATCCGTCTCAACAGCACAGGGGCGTACGCCTCGCAACCGCATCAAGGCTGCCTCGGGCTCTTCTCCAGCCGCAATCATCAACCTCAACACCATCATTCCCGATCGCCCGCAGCCGCCGAAGCAATGAACCAGAACACGGCCTTTGCGATTCAGGACCGCAAGCACCTGATCGCGGATGCTGGACCAATCCATCCCACCCGGCACCCCGAAATCCGCCACTGGCAAATGCAACCACCCGATCCCTGCGTTCGCAAGATCGGTCCCAAGTGTCCCCGCTCCCTTGCGATCCAGCTCAGCCTGAGTGGTCATGGTCAAAACAAGATCAGGCCGCCACTCCAACAGATGCTGCCAATCAGTATAATAATGTCGTGTGCGGCCCGGCATTGGCGAAAGCGCCAACTCACCACCGCTCACAGGCAGACGATAAATCGCAAACTCAATCATTCCCGATCCCTTCTGCATAGCGGTGGACCATTCTCTATCACCTGCTTACTCTGACGTAACGCCCGAATCCCAAACCAAGGCCACCATGACAGATCAGCCAAAATACCAAGTGCTCGCCCGCAAATACCGGCCTGAAACCTTTGCCGATATGGTTGGGCAGGACGCGATGGTGCGCACGCTGAAAAATGCGTTTGCGGCCGACCGGATCGCACAGGCCTTCATCATGACAGGCATCCGGGGCACGGGTAAGACGACCACCGCCCGGATTATCGCCAAGGGTATGAACTGCATCGGGCCCGACGGCACAGGCGGCCCCACGACTGAACCCTGCGGGCAATGCGAACACTGCGTGGCGATTATGGAAGGGCGCCATGTCGACGTGATGGAAATGGACGCCGCCTCGCGCACCGGCGTGGGCGATATCCGTGAGATTATCGACTCTGTGCATTACCGCGCGGCTTCGGCCCGGTTCAAAATCTATATCATCGACGAAGTGCATATGCTGTCAAAGAACGCGTTCAATGCGCTTCTCAAAACGCTGGAAGAACCGCCTGAGCACGTCAAATTCATCTTCGCCACCACCGAAATCCGCCAAGTCCCGGTCACCGTGTTGTCCCGCTGCCAACGCTTTGATCTGCGCCGGATCGAGCCGGAAACCCAGATCGCCCTGTTGCGCAAGATCTCTAATGCCGAAGGCGCGGACATTACCGATGAGGCACTTGCCCTGATTACCCGCGCTGCCGAAGGATCGGCACGTGACGCGCAATCCTTGCTTGATCAGGCAATCAGCCACGGTGCTGGCGAAACGACGGCCGATCAGGTCCGCGCTATGCTAGGGCTTGCCGACCGGGGTCGTGTTCTGGACCTTTTTGATATGATCCTGCGCGGCGAGGCGGCCGCTGCCCTGACCGAACTCTCTGGCCAATACGCCAACGGCGCGGACCCAATGGCGGTTTTGCGCGATCTGGCCGAGGTCTGCCACTGGATCAGCGTGATCAAGATCACGCCAGAGGCCGCCGAAGACCCCACAATCGGTCCCGATGAACGTACCCGTGGTCAAGCGATGGCCGCAGATTTGCCGATGCGGGTGCTGTCACGCATGTGGCAAATGCTGCTGAAAGCGCTGGAAGAAGTAGCACAGGCCCCCAACGCCATGATGGCGGCCGAAATGGCAGTGATCCGCCTGACCCATGTCGCCGACCTGCCCAGCCCCGAAGAGCTGGTGCGCAAATTGCAGGATGCGACACCCCCCCCACCCGGTAGCGGCCCGTCGGGCGGCAGACCGGCGCTGCAAGGCAGCACAACAACCGCGATGGGCAGCACACCCGCGCCCACACATTCAGCGCCCAGCGGGCCATCGGCCTCAGGCGCCCAAACCGCTGTGGCGATGCAAACCGACGCGCTTCAACATTACGCCCGGTTTGAGGATGTCGTCGAACTGATCCGCACCCACCGCGACGTCAAATTGCTGGTCGAGGTTGAAACGGGGCTGCGCCTTGTCAGCTATCAACCCGGCCGGATCGAGGTAAACCCAACCCCGGACGCGGCCCGCGATCTTGTCGGTCGGCTGGGCGCGCGGCTGCAGGCATGGACAGGCAACCGCTGGGCAATCAGTGTGGCCGAAGGCGGCGGCCCGACCATCGCGGAAACGCGGGACGCCGCTGAAAACGCACTGTTGCAAGAGGCGCAGGAACATCCGCTGGTCAAAGCCGTGATCGCGGCCTTTCCCAAGGCCAAAATCACAGAAATCAGAACCGAAGCCGAAAAAGAGCAAGAGGCGCTGACAGATGCGTTGCCCGAAGTGGATGATGAATGGGACCCATTCGACGAAGACTGATACTGGGTGGGGCTTTGCTGTACCCCGCACCTCTCTGGGCTGACGCCTGCTCGGCCCTGCGTCCAGCTTGGGATGGCACGCCGGTCACCGCGTGGGGTGAACTTCTATTTCTGCTGCAAACACCGATCGTGTTGCTGCTGATCATCGCCACAGCCCTCGCCGTGCGATTTCGCAGTGAATGGGGCGGGTTGGCCGTTGTCGTCGGTTGGAGCCTATCGACGTTTCTGGCAACCGGTTGGGGCGGCGATGGGACCATCAGAGCGGCCGCCATGAACGAAGGCTGCATCGGCAATGCAACGCTTTTCATAGTCGTTGCCGCGCTGGTGTGTATCGGTGTAGTGCTCTACACAGCGCCCTTGAAACGGGGCAAAACTTGATGGGAGATCAGTAAATGCTCAAAGGACTCGGCGGACTTGGCGATATGGCCAAGATGATGAAGCAAGCACAGGAAATGCAGGGCAAAATGGCCCAGATGCAGGAAGACCTTGAGAACATCATGGTCGAAGGCGTCAGTGGGGCAGGTTTGGTCAAAGCGACCGCGACTGCCAAGGGCGAACTGAAGGGATTGGATATCGACCCATCCATCTTTAATGGCGACGACAAGGAAGTTGTCGAAGACCTCATCCTTGCGGCGATCAAGGACGCGCAAAGCAAAGCGACGGAACGCGCACAGGAAGAAATGAGCAAGATGACCGAGGGCCTGGGCCTGCCACCCGGTATGAACCTGCCGTTCTGACGTCGCACCCAAACGTGAGTGATATGACAAACGGCACGGACGACCTTGATAACCTGATTGCGCTGATGGCGAAACTGCCGGGGCTTGGGCCGCGGTCCGCCCGGCGTGCTGTCCTGCATCTGATCAAGAAACGGTCGCTGGTGTTGTTGCCCTTGGCGGATGCGATGCAGCAGGTTGGGGCGACCGTGCGTGAATGCCTGAATTGCGGGAATGTGTGCACGTCGGATATCTGTGACATTTGCAGTTCCGAAAAACGCAACATCGGACAAATCGCCGTGGTGGAAGACGTCGCTGACCTTTGGGCGATGGAACGTGCGCAGGTGTTCAAGGGCCGCTATCATGTTCTGGGTGGCACCCTGTCAGCCCTGGATGCCATCGGTCCGGACGAATTGCATATCCCAAAGCTGATTGACCGGATCAAAACGGAAAACGTCACCGAGGTGATCCTTGCATTGGGGGCCACCATCGACGGCCAAACCACCGCACATTATATCGCCGACCAACTGCCGGGCATCACCGTCACGTCGCTGGCGCAGGGTGTGCCGGTGGGCGGTGAACTGGATTATCTGGATGACGGTACGATCACCGCCGCTCTGAACGCGCGCAAAGCTCTTTGACAAGCGCTGGGTGCATCAAGATATTGCCTTAACTTCGCACAGGCCTTGCCCCAATCCCGCATTATGCGGTCGGTGCAACAAGGGACTTTGAGTGACATGACAGACGATCGACGGCAAGAAGACTTTGCGCAGCGGTTGAGCCGTATTTCGCGGGAACGCGGTGGTGGCATAGAGCCTGATTCCAAAGCTCCAAAGCGTGATCTTTCTGATTTTGACTATAACGCACCACGTCAACGCCATCCGATCCGCAACGGGATCATTTGGCTGATCATTCTGGGTGCCATCGGCACGGGTGGCTATTATGGCTGGGATGCGATCCCACAGGACCTGAAAGACACGTTCGCCGGTATGGTGGCATCCGATGACGATTTGGCCGCGGGCGCATTGCCTCCCGACGCGATCCCGGAAACCGACACGATGTCGGATCAGGGGCCTATCATCGCCTCGCCCACGGTGTTGCACGCCGGGATCGACCCCTTGGCGCTGAGTGATGTTGTGACCGGGGTCACCCTGCCGACCGATGCGACATTGATCGGGGATATCGTACCCATCATCCGCAAGGCGCAGTGTAACCTGCGTCCACCGCTTGCTTCTGAAAAGATAATGGGCGTGCGCGTGGAAAACGCGCTGCTGCCAGCGCCACTTTATGCCTTTTCAAATCAACAGCTTGCCGACCAACTTCTGCGCAACGTCGAAGCCGTGACCCAAGGTGATGTCGCGCCCAGCAACGAAATCGTGCCAGCTGGCGAAAAGGCCGTGCTGGATGTTTTCGTGACAGACACCTCAGCCCCGCTTTATCTGGTTTTGCAAAACATGGGCCCGGGCATCGTCTGGAACCTGCACACCGCGCCAGAAGTCGAAATTGCGCATGTGGCCCTGATCGGATCGGACTTTTCGGGTGCTGCGAACCTGCCATCCGACACCACGATCGAAGCGATGCTTGTCGGTGATTTCATCCCACCCCACCAATACGGCGCCGACGACGCACCGCGCGATTGCATGGTTCGTCCGTGGCGCAATCCGCAGCCAGACTGGATCGGGTCGCAAAAATCCCAGGCGGGCAGCATTGCCGATCAAAACGAGATGTATTCATACACCAAAGGGTATGAGGCCTATAATCGCTGGTATACCGCGACCCTTGGTGTGGATGCGGCGACCAACACGCTGACGGCCCGCGACGCGGCCCATGTGCTTGTTGGACCACCACCCGCAGAGCCGCTGACCTACCGCCCCCTTGCAGGAAGCGAAATTCAGTTGATGGAAACCGACCATCTGTTTGTCGGCGATGCGGCGTCACGCAATAGTGTCGCCAAACAGCTGCACCAGGATCTGCTTTCAGCGGCGGTCGGGGGCGATATCAGCGCGCTTGATCCACCCGCGATGGAAAGGAACAACTGATGACCCGTGGGCGCATCTCATTCCTGATCTTCCTTCTTATTCTGGGGCTACCTGTTGTGGCACTCAATTTCGGTGGCTTGAAGGTAAGCGACTGGATCAGCGAACGCAGCGCGTCGTTTGCGCCGCCGGCCACTGCCGTTGAATCCGTCGAGGCGCAACCGGAGGATCCTTTCCAATGGCTCAATGATCGGCCTGATCTGCGAGACATCTTTATCCCAAACGAAATGACACAGGCCCGCTACGTGGCGGTTCAAAAGGTGCTTGATGCAGATGAATTGCTGGAGGCTGGCGAACAGCCACCGGATGATACGTTTCTGGAACTCTACGCAGCGGCGCGCGCGCCTGCGCAGTTGATCCCTTATTGCACGGAAGTCATCCAAACCATCGGGACGTCCTGCGATGTGATCCTTACGCAGACACGTGAAAACCGCGAGGGCAAATGGGTGATGGATGGTCGTCTGGCCTTTATCCCAGCCGCCGAGCTTGGTGATCCGTCAGGGGTTGAAAACGGCCAATTGCTCAGCGCCCGCGCCGTGCTGCCGCAGGATGGTGATCTGCGCCCACCCAATACCCCGGAAACACGCGCCGCGATGCTGGCGCAGGCGCAGGCAATCTGTGACAGGTTGCGCGACGAATTAGGCAACTGCGTTTTGACCCGTGTGTCGCTTGATGTGCACGAGCTGTGGATCACCGACCTTGAGGCACTGCCGGCGGGAACAAACCCTCAACGGCTTGAAGCCACGGCTGAATTTACGGTCTATGCTGATCCGTTGTCGCTGGATGCAAACGGATTTGCCGATCTGGTCGCAGGAATCGTCAATCCGGCCTAGGATTGCCGGGTTAAGGTGCAAACGGGAGGTTCGCATGGCCAATGCATCATTTTGGGACAAAGCGGCAAAGAAATATGCCGCAAGCCCTGTCAAAGACACGCAAGGTTACGAAGACACCCTGGACCGCACGCGGCACTACCTGCGACCCGAGGATCACTTGCTTGAGGTCGGGTGCGGCACCGGAACGACGGCCCTGACACTTTCATCTGTCGTGCGCCAGATCACGGCGACCGACATCTCGGGCAAGATGCTTGAAATCGCCGAGGACAAGCGCACAAACCAAGGCATATCGAATGTCAACTTCGTCCAGTCCGAGATCACCACACGCCTTGAAGGTGCGCCCTTCGATGCGATTTGCGCATTCAGTATTCTGCATTTGGTCGATGATCTTACTGAAACGCTTGCGCATCTTTACAGCCAGCTCAAACCTGGCGGTTATGTTATCTCAAAAACCGCCTGCCTGAGCGACATGAACAGGTTCATTCCGGTGATGATCAAAGTGATGAAGGTCTTTGGCAAAGCCCCGGATGTGCTGATTTTCAATGCCGCCGAACTTGAAGCTGCTTTCAGAAAGGCCGGGTTCGACGTGGTTGAAACCGGATATTTCGGCAAGAACAGATACGCCTTTTTTATTGTCGCACAGCGACCCGGTTAAACCAAAAAGGGCGCCCGAACCGGACGCCCCTTTGGTGCCAAGTCGCTGCGATCAATCTTTGCTGTCGTCATCATCCGGCAGATTAAAGAAGCTGTCCGCATCCGCCACGTCGCGATCATCGGTTTCTTCTTCCTCTTCCGCGTCGCGCGGATCGGTCAGGCTGAATGTCTCAAGCCCAGCCATCGCAGTCGGCATCTTGGGCTCTGCTGGCATCGACAACGATTGTTCAGTGCCAACCAGTTTGCGGCGTTCGTCATCTGACATTGCAGCGCCTTCTTTTTCTTTCTTGGCGTTGGCCTTTTGCACGGCCGCGTCCAGCTCAGACTGCTTGCACAGACCCAAGGCAACCGGATCAATCGGTTCGATATTATTGATATTCCAGTGCGTACGCTCGCGGATTGCCTGAATAGTCGGCTTGGTGGTGCCGACCAGTTTGGAAATCTGACCGTCTGTCAGCTCTGGGTGGAATTTGACCAGCCAATAGATTGATGCAGGGCGATCCTGACGCTTGGACAGCGGTGTATAGCGTGGCCCACGGCGCTTTTCCTCGCCAGAGGCGGCCGCATAGAACTTCAGCTTAAGCTTGTGCGTCGGATCAGCCTCGGCTTTGTCGATCTCTTCCTGCGTCAGCTGGTTGTTGGCGATCGGATCAAAACCCTTGACGCCCGCCGCAACATCACCATCGGCAATACCCTGTACTTCCAATTCGTGAAAGCCGCAGAACTCCGCGATCTGTTTGAACGTCAGCGTGGTGTTGTCGCAAAGCCAGACGGCAGTCGCTTTGGCCATAATCGGTTTATCGGACATCTTTCATCTCCATCTTATCAACAGACAAGCCTTTCCCGCGCCCTTAAGTTGGGCAGACTGTAGTAACAGCCGGGTTCGCATTGTCGGGGAACTTGGGGTGTATATAGTGACCCATATGAAAATTGAAAAGATCAAAATGCATCGTGTCCTTGCACTGCTCTGCCTGGTGGCGACCCCGCTTTCGGCACAGGACCGCGCGGGCGACTTCGACTATTACGTCATGTCGCTGTCATGGTCGGCGAACTGGTGTGCGCTGGAAGGCGATGCGCGCAACTCACCGCAGTGCGATGCGTCGGCGGATTTCGGCTGGATTTTGCACGGGCTTTGGCCGCAATACGAGCGCGGCTATCCCGCCAACTGCCCCACCAACGAACGATCCCCCAGCCGCAGTGATACGGCGGCGATGGCAGATATTATGGGAACATCGGGGTTGGCCTGGCATCAATGGCGCAAACATGGGGTCTGTTCGGGGTTGTCGTCAGACGACTATTTCGCACTGTCGCGCGACGCATTCAGCCGTGTCACGCGCCCCGAAGTGTTCCGGTCGCTGACCAAGGAGATCACGCTTCCAGCCGCTTTGATCGAAGAAGTCTTTCTAAAGGACAACCCAGCACTTGAGGCCGATCAGATCACCATCACCTGCAAATCCGGCTATATCCAGGAGGCCCGCATTTGCCTGACCCGCGATCTGGAATTCCGCGATTGCGGGCGCGATGTAATCCGGGACTGCACGATGACGAACGCACAATTTGATCCGATGCGTTGACTTGTCACGTGCAAAAGGCACCGGTAAAACCGATGCCTTTTCAAATCATTATTAAATTTCGCGACGCGGCCAATCAGGAATTCGCCGGTTCCCGTTCAGACGGCACCCGGCTGCCATCCTTGAGAATAATCTCACCGCGCGCGTCCTGACATTTGGGTGTGCCGTCCCGGTTCAGACGAGGGCTCATGAACCCCTCGATCCCGTCGTCAATGTACCAGTGTTGACACCCATCAGGGTCCACCCAAACGTTCGCCACGCCATCACGCAAAAAGCCGCCGTCGAGCCCACCATCTGTCACGTCGTCATTGTCACCTGTTCGTTCACACGCGACGAGCGTCCCAACTGCCAATGCGATTGTCACACCACGAGCTATCCCCATGTTCGATACCATCCACTTGTGCGCGATTCGCGCGTTTTACCCAGTTAAAATACCATATGTTGAGATTGCGTTTACGTCCACCGCCAAGCCTGCCACATGCAAGGCTATGCCAAGAGTGCCGTTGTCAACGCGCTTCCAGGATCAGCCAGCGCTTCGATTACACTGAAATGATGCACCCCCTGGGCAATCACCTTTTCACATTCCCAGGCGGCAGCCAAAGTTTCGGCCTGTTCGAGGAACACGGGCCGTTCGTCCGCACCGACCCAGACTGTGACGGGAACGGCGGGTTTGGGCAGGTAAGCAGGGCTTTCGCTTTGCACTTCCGCATCGTCCAGTTTCAGGTCAGCGTTCATGGATGTGCGCATCAATGGCGCAAGGTCGGCAATCGGTGATACTGTAATGACTTTTTCCAAGCGATCCTGCCACTGCGCTCCAAATCGCCGTGCGGTCATGCGCGCAGCCAGCTGCCCACCCGCCGAATGGCCCGCCAGACGCAAAGGCCCCGGCACACGGTCTGCCGCCAATGCAATGGCCGCTGCCACTTGATTGCCGATGTCGGTAATTCGGACTTCGGGGCAAAGATCATAGGATGGCATCGCGACGGCCCACCCCTGCGCAATGGGGCCTGCCGCCAGATGCGACCAGAACGATTTATCGAACCGTAGCCAATACCCCCCATGAACGAAAACGACCAATCCTTTGGACAGGCGGGGTGGGTGGAACAGATCGAGCTTCTGGCGCGGGCTTTCACCATACATCAAGTCCAACTCACAAAGGGCCTGCGCCCGAAACGCAGCCGCTGCCTGCGCCCATTTGTCGGGATATGCGTCACCATTTGGAATATAGGCCGCATTTGCATAAGCGTCGTCTAATTCCATCTTGCCCCCCTTTACGGCATGACCATACATAGGCCAGATAGCGCCGAAACCTATGGGAGGCCACTATGCTCGACGAATCCACGAACCTCAAATCAATGTTGTCGCGCCCTGATCTGGTCTGCGAAGATACTCTGCTGGCAGGGGCCTGGGTGCAAGCCGCCAGTGGCAAGACCTTCGATGTGACCAACCCTGCCAGGGGTGACGTGATCGCGAAAGTACCCGACCTTTCCGTCGATGAGGTCGCACAAGCCATCGCTGCCGCTGACAAAGCGCGCAAGCCCTGGGCCGCCCGGACCGCCAAAGACCGCGCAAACGTCTTGCGCAAATGGTACGACCTGATGATGGCCAATCAGGAAGACCTCGCCATCATCATGACCGCCGAACAGGGCAAACCACTGGCCGAGGCTCGTGGTGAGGTCGCCTATGGTGCGTCCTTTGTGGAATGGTTCGCCGAAGAAGCCAAGCGCATCTATGGCGAAACAATCCCGGGTCATATGCCCGACAAACGCCTCACGGTGATAAAGCAACCTATTGGCGTGGCCGTAGGCATCACCCCTTGGAACTTTCCCAATGCGATGATCGCACGCAAAGTTGCCCCAGCCCTCGCGGCAGGCTGCGCCTTTGTTATCAAACCGTCCGAACTGACGCCACTTTCAGCGCTCGCCATGGCAAAGCTGGCGCAGGAAGCCGGCGTGCCGGACGGGT